>DAOUQK010000379.1 GCA_030625695.1 Paracoccaceae bacterium
CAGGTGCGCTGGGAATTCCAAGCCTTTGTTCGCTGGGAGTAAAGGGCGCGGGGTTGCACACACTCACCGAACACATTGATGAAGATATGATCGTGCCGCGTACCCGAATTATGGCCGGGCTGCTTTCGACGCTGGCCTGACGGCGGCGATGAAACGGATGAAACCACCTCTTTGACAACGAGGTGCGGCTTCAACTGTCAACGGTCAACTGTCAACGGTCATCTGCAATCACCTCCATCGCGGCCCATATCTCCGAGTCCAGAACGGTGGTTTCCTTGCGGTCAAATCCTAGTTCACTCGCCACTCGCTGGAAACGGAGCGAGAAACCAGAAACTTGCCCCGGGCAGCAGCGTTCTGAAGCGCGATCTTGTCCGCCTGTTCCCGGGCCAGCCTGACTTTTTCCTCCGCCAATTCCTTGTCGGTGGCCTTGCCTTTCGCCAGTGAGCGGTAATGCTCACAGTAAGCCATCACGCTAGCCTGCAAGGGATACCGCTTGCCTTCTCCTCGGGGCAGCACCCCGTCACGCCCAAGAGCGTGGACCCGGTTCAGGGTCATCCACACCTTCCCCGTCAAAGGGATCATTCATCACAGCTACAGATATTCTCTGGTCCCGGGCATGGCCGAACCGGACAGTCGGACAGGCCCTAAAGGGCCTTGTCCTGTCCGTCCGGTTTCCGGGCCACCTTTGCCCAGCCGGACGGACACCGGACAACACCCGGACCGTCCGGTCTTGTCCGGTATGGTTACACATCATTCGTAAAATTTAGGCTGAAGGTTGGTTGCGAATCGTTTCTGAGTTTCCGCAAATATTGCTCTAACAGGATGGATTTATCCCCCATATGTCCCCCAGAGAGAGAAAATGGTGTGGGTTGATTTAGGGAATTCATTTAAGCATTTGATTTCGATGGCGATCCCGGCAGGACTCGAACCTGCAACCCCCTGCTTAGAAGGCAGGTGCTCTATCCAGTTGAGCTACGGGACCGGATAGCCCCTTATTGCGGCCAACGTTCTGCAGGATCAAGGGCCAAGCGCATAAATACGCTGTTAGGGTCCGGCCCATAACCCGGAATCGGTTCACAAAATTCAAACCCCAAAGCCAAATAGAGGTGGCGGGCCGCTTTGTAATCCTCATTTGATCCCGTTTCCAAAACCAAAGCCCCAGACCTTCTGGTTCGGGCCGACCCAATCAAATGTTCCATCAACTTACGGGCCAACCCACGCCCACGAGCGGCCCGTAAGATATGCACCGATTTCACTTCTTCGGTCCCGTCGGGCAATGATTTCAGAGCACCGCATCCCAGGACGCCCGTTGCATCCCTAAGCGCCCAGAACTGGATGCCAGGCGCCTTCAGCGCCTGAATATCCATCGTATGATTGGAAGATTTCGGCGCGCTGCCATCGGAATGCGCCAAATGCGCGGCAATCAGTGGGCGAACATCCACATCACCCGGGTCCACCAACTCGATCGCGATCACGCCTAGTGGGTCCATGCCTCGCGCCGCTTGGTGGCAAAATTATCGCCATACCCTCCGGGGCGCACATTGACTTTACGCACTTTTGGGTCCTGCACGTCCGCCTCGATCCCATGTGCTTGGGCGTATTCAAGAGCGGCCTCTTTGCTGTCGAAACTCAACCGAACCTGCGACCGCATATCATCGGACGATGTCCAGCCCATCAACGGATCAACCTCGCGCGCAGACTCTGGCGCATAGGTCAGCACCCATTTGCGTGTCTTAGCCATGCCCGATGTCATGGCATTGCGGGCTGGCCGAAAAATACGTGCGCGTTGCATAAGTTCTCCTTTTTATTGTGTTCCGTTTATCGCCAACCAAACTTTCGCTGGCAATAGCTCAAAGACGACAATTATTGGCAAGACCGGAAATAAAGGGCGTGAAATTCGGTCTCCTGCTCTCAACCCTCACAAAAAGACTGCCTGTTTGCCACATCGAAGACCCGTTCGCTTGACGTTGCTTCACTAAAAATTCTGCTGCATGCTACTACCTCTACACCAAGAATAACACACGAACGGAACGCATTTATGAATCGTCAGCTTGCTCAGGGTTTTGATCTGAATGCGATCGACCGAGGCTTTATCGACAACCCCTTCCCAACATTGGATGCGCTCAGAACCCACAATCCTGTGCATTTCAATCCCGACGGGTCAGTGTATCTGACACGTTACGCTGACGTACTCGCCGTGTATCAGAACCGCGAGATGAGCTCGGACAAGGTGCGCGAGTATGGCAAGAAATTCGGGCCAGGCCCGCTTTTTACGCATCATACCACCAGTCTGATCTTTAACGACCCACCTTATCATACAATTGTGCGCAGGCTGCTTGCTTCGGCCTTTACGCCGCGAAAGCTGGCCGAACTGGAACCGCTGGTTCAGCAAATTGTCGACCGGTTGCTCGACCGGATGGAAGATATGGGAGACCTTGACATCATTCCTGAGTTTGCCATGCAACTGCCAACTGAACTCATCTCGTATATGCTTGGTGTCCCGGAACAACATCGCCACAAGTTGCGCGGATATTCCCTGGCTATCCTCGGCTCACTTGACCCGGTTGTGCCAAAGGAACGGCTGGATGCCGGGAATGCCGCCGTGGCAGAGTTTGGTGCCCTTCTGGATGATCTGATTGAACATCGCCGTGCCAACCCGGGCGGGGGCGGCCAGGGTGAAGTGCTGGAATCACTTATTTTTGGTGAAGTCGATGGCCGCCGCCTGACTGCCGAGGAACTGCGCCAGAACTGCATCTTCCTGCTCAATGCCGGTCACGAAACAACCACAAGTCTGGTCGGCAATGCCACAGCAGCACTTATCAACAATCCCGACCAGCATCGTCGCCTTGTTGATGATCCAACCCTGATCTGCCCTGCCGTCGAAGAAGTTTTGCGATTCGAAAGCCCGTTGCAGATTGGGAATCGGCTGACAACCAAGGAAATTAATCTTGGCGAC
>DAOUQK010000112.1 GCA_030625695.1 Paracoccaceae bacterium
CTGGCCGGGATCATTGCTTTGCGCCCGATGATGGCCAGCCAACCGATCACCCGGATTATCATTCTGCTGACGGTGATAGGTGCTGTGCTGTCGCTGCCCAACATCGGCCTGTACTATGGTGTCCACAACTGGACGGCGGCCCTGACCGGTGGCGTGGTTGATGCCCGTTTCATTGCCATACTGGATACCGGACTGGAATCGCCGCTGGGGCAGGTGGCGATGATCCCGATGCTGGCCTGGATTGCCCGCAATGCGCCGACCAATCTGAAGGCGACGTTTTTCGCGGTAATGGCCTCGTTCACCAATCTGGCCCTTTCGGCCAGTGCCCTGTCCACCAAATACCTGAACCAGATATTCGAAGTAACGCGCGAAGTGACGGATAAAACCACCGGCATCATCGACGTGCCTGCCGATTATTCCCAGCTTGGCTGGTTGCTGATCGTGGTCGCCGGCATTGGTTTTGGCCTGCCATTACTGGCGGTGATCTTTGTTCAGATGTCACCGCTTAGAACCACGGACTAGCCTGCGACTTCCGGTTTCGGTTAAAGAAAATCTTCAGTAACATACGGCAAAACCAATAAAGCGAGCGGTACCATGACAATATTGTCCTACCTTATCCCCGGTGTTCTTATCATTCTGGCGCTGGCGTCAATCTGGACTCGGGCGTTGGCGTTCACTTCAGCCCGCAGCCTGCCCAAACGCGGGGCCTCCTTGCCGGTTGGTGGCGGTGAGATGCATTTTGTTGATAAGGGCACGGCCAAAAAGGGGACATTGGTGCTGATCCACGGGATCGCCGGGCAATTGCAGCATTTCACCTACTCAATGGTGGACTTGCTGAAACAAGACTACCGGGTGATCGCGGTGGACCGGCCCGGTTGCGGCTATTCTACCGTGACCAAGGGCGACGGTGCGTCTTTGGGCGACCAAGCCCGGATGATCGACGAATTGCTGGGGCAACTGGGCGTCGACAAGGCGGTGATGGTCGGCCATTCGCTGGGCGGGGCGGTGGCCTTGCGGATGGGTCTGGATTGTCCCGACCGGGTGGCGGGACTGGCGTTGCTGTGCCCTTTGACCCATGTGCCAGGCAACATGCCCAACGCCTTGAAGGGCCTGCAGGTAACAGCCCCGTGGCTACGCCACCTGCTGGGCAATACCATTGCCGTGCCGATGGGTAAAATCACCGCCAACAAGGTGCTGTCCGAAGCTTTTGCGCCCGAACAATGCCCCGACGATTTCATGATCCGCGCTGGTGCCGTGCTTGGCCTGCGCCCCAAAGCCTTTGTGGCCGCCTGTTCCGACATGACGGCGGTACAATTGGAAATGCCGACCCAGTCGGCGCGTTATGCCGGTGAATTGATGGTGCCGGGGGGCATCCTTTTTGGGGCTGACGATGCTTTATTGTTGCCAGAAGAACATGGCGCCAGCATGGGGGCCTATAATTTGGGCATGAAAACCTTGCCCGGACGTGGCCACATGATCCCGATCACAGCGCCACAGGACTGCGCCGATTTTGTCCGTGTGGTGGCCGATCAGGTGCTCTAAAGGCTGACCCTCGGATCATCCAGGTCATGCGCAAACCGGCGCGGTATCAATCCGGCCTGAAACCATGTGACAAACGAATAGATCGAATAAACCGGCAATCCGGTCAGTTTTCGCACGTCTGCCGCGTAGGGCACCATGTTGGTACATTCCAGAACAATCGCGCCAATATTTTGGTTGTTTTGTACCAAATCCGCCGAAGCCTCCAGAACGTCCAGCCGACAGGCTTCAAAATCCAACGACGCGTGATCGTCCAATATGCCGGTGGTAAAGATGCGCCCGCCATCGGTTCCGGTGATAATCGTATCCACTGGCGCACCCGCCGCGCGCAGGTGATCCCTGGTCAGCGTATCCTTTGAAATTGTCACCACGCCAACCCGTTTGTCGGCGGGTAACAACGCCGCCACCATCGGTATCTGCATCAAGGACGAGGTCGCCACCGGCACGCCCAATGCGTCGCGTATCTGGTCCTGAATAAGTGCGAGAAACCCGCAATTGGTGGTGATCCCGTCGCACCCCATCTGTACAAGATCCTGCCCCGCTTCGATAAAACGATCCAGCAACAGGGTTGGGTCCTGGCGCACTACCACATCCGCCGTCGCCCCCGGCACTACACGATACTGTACCGGGAATGGCCAGGTCATCGCATTGCCAATATCGCCGTGAATGCGTGGAAACCGGGTTTCCAGCATCAGTATCCCGACCGATGCGCCATAAACCGTCTTGCCGCCAAATTCTTCGCTCATGTCATTTCTTTCTGCATGTCATCCGGCACATATATCTGTGCATAGGCCTTTTGCACCGCCTCGGTCGCCTCTTCCCAGCGTCGTTCGATATGGCTGCGCATGGTGTCGCCGGCAAGGTCGGCGTCACGGGTAAGCAGCGCGTCAAAAATACGCCGGTGTGCCGACAGCCGGGTCTGTGCATGATGCGACCGATCCGTGTCGTGGATGGATTTAAGGTTGACCGATCGAACAAAGCGGATGCGCCCGTTCAGGTTTTCCAGCATCCGCAGCAATTCGTCATTATGCGACAGTCGCGTGATATAAAGGTGAAAACCTTCGTCCACATGCACCGCATCGCTGACATCCATTTTGCTCAGGTATTCAGGCTCGGTTGCATCCAGATATTTTCCGAACACCTCCAACTCGGCGTCCGTGGCGCGTTTGCACGCCAGCCTGATCGCCTCGACCTCAATCGCCACGCGGGACTCATAAAGGTCCATGATCCGCTTGGGATCAAGCGGCCGACAAAAGAACCCCTTGCCGGTCTGAAAGGTCAAAAATCCCTCGGCCACCAAGCGGTTCAGCGCCTCGCGCAGAGGCGTGCGCGAGGCCCCGAGTTCTTTGGACAGTGCGGATTCGTTCACCCGCGATCCCGGCTTTAACTCAAAGTTAATTGCCATCTCGCGGGTCTTTTCGATCAATCGGTCGACGTTGCTGATTTTCATCATAAAAAGAATCTGACCCTTATTTATGTATCTGTAAAACTCCGTTGACTTGTGCGCAAGTCTGAATTTAGAACTGTATACAATTCTGAATGCGATTCTGATGTGAGGACTTGTCTTGACCAACAAACTGAATGGGGCCGAGGCAATGGTGCGCATGCTGGAAGCGCAAGGCGTGCAGCATATATTTGGTCTGTGTGGCGATACCACCTTGCCGTTTTATGACGCCATGCTGCGGCTTGACCATAACATGCATCATGTTCTGGTGCGCGATGAACGTAGTGCGACCTATATGGCTGATGCCTATTCCCGCGTCACCGGGCGGCCCGGTGTGGCAGAAGGGCCGTCAGGGGGCGGGGCGACTTATATCCTGCCGGGGCTGATTGAAGCCAACGAAAGCTCTTACGCGGTGCTGGGCATTACCACCGATATCTCGGTCGGCTCTTACGGCAAATACCCATTGACCGAGGTTGACCAAGAGGCGCTGATGCGCCCTTTGACCAAATGGAACACAGTGATCAAACGCGCCGATCATATCCCACGCATGGTGCGATCTGCGTTCAGGGGGATGACCTCCGGACGCTCGGGGGCCGCACATCTGGGACTGCCGTATGACATCCAGTATGACGCGGTTGACCCAAGCGATATTTGGGCCGACCCGGAGTTGAAATCTTATCCGGCCTACCGCCAGGGTCCTGCGCCGGGTGCTGCTGAGGCCGCCGTTGACGCAATCCTTTCGGCCAAAAACCCACTGATCGTTTGTGGCGGTGGCGTGGTGATTGCCGGTGCGATGGATGAATTGGATAGGCTGGCGACACGGCTGGATATCCCGGTGGCCACGTCGATCTCGGGGCAGGGGTCACTGGCCGAAACCCATGCACAAGCGGTCGGTGTCGTCGGTTCAAATGGTGGTACGGACGAGACGTGGGAGATGATGCAAAACGCCGATCTGGTGGTGTTCATGGGTGCGCGGGCCGGGTCGACTACGACGTCGAGGTGGGAGGCCCCGGCGGCGGACACCCGCATCGTGCATTTCGACAATGACCCGATGGTGATTGGCGCCAATTATCGCACCGAAGTGGGCGTGGTTGGTGATTTACGGCTGGCCCTTGCGCAAGTGAACGCCGTGCTGGACGCGCGCGGGCAGGGCGCTGCGACATTTGGCGGCGCGGCGGCAATCGCCGAACTGAAAGTCCGAAAATTCGCCGAATTTACCCGTCTGGCGCAGAGTGATCAGGCCCCGATCCGGCCTGAACGGGTTATTCAAAGCCTGATGGACAATCTGCCGCCCGATGCCACGCTGGTGTCGGACCCCGGCACCTCTTGTCCCTATATTTCGGCCTATTACCAACTGCCGCAATCAGGGCGGCATTTCATCACCAACCGCGCACACGGCGCGCTTGGGTATTCGCTTTCGGCTTCGCTTGGCGCGTGGTTTGGCAGGCCCTCCAGCAAGGTTGTGGCCTTGATGGGGGATGGATCGTTTGGCTTTACTGTTGGAGAGCTTGAAACGGTGACCCGCGCGCGTGCGCCGATCACCTTCATCGTGTTTTCAAATTCGAATTTTGGCTGGATCAGAGCCAGTCAGTATGCCGACAAAGACGCGCGCTATTATAATGTAGATTTCAACCGGACCGACCATGCGGCGGTGGCGGCAGCTTATGGTTTAAAATCCTGGCGGGTCGAGAACCCTGCCGACCTTGACCGGGTGTTGCGCGAGGCGATTGAACATGACGGGCCGACATTGGTCGATGTGATCTGTCAGAACCTTGAGGAAAGCAACGCGCCGGTGCGCCGGTGGATGGGGTAAGGGATGCCAGCCACGCAGATCATCACCAGTTTTGACGTCTGGCACCTTCAATTGCCGGTCAATGCGCAGCGTGCGATTGATAATCGCACCGCGATTATGGGCGACGCCGGGTATGGGGATGCCAATTGCACTGAGATTGCGACTGGGACCAAGGCTGCGACCAAGGCTGCGACCAAGGCTGGGCTGGCGCATCTTGCGGGCACGCATATGATTGCTGCAACACCCGGGATTACCTTGGGGTGCGAGTTTTGTCAGGCAAAATATTTCCTTGAGGAGGATATTCTCGACGGGACGTTCGAGATTGTTGACGGGCAGGTGATTATCCTGCAATCGCCCGGTTTGGGCCTTGCGGTTGATCCCGAAAAGCTCAACAAATACGCTGTCAATACAGCGAAAGGACCGCCTACATGAACACAGATCAGACCATTGTTGTGATTGGGGCCGGAATTGTTGGCATTTCAACGGCAATCTGGCTGCAACGGTCTGGCTGCAAGGTTATCGTCGTGGATCGTGGTAAGCCGGGTCATGACAAGGGTACATCTTACGGCAATGGCGGCATTATCGTTCCAAGTGGCGTCGCGCCCGTAACCGGGCCCGGGATGATTACCAAGTCGCCCAAGATGCTGCTGGACCCGAATTTCCCGCTGTTTCTGCGGTGGCCTTACCTGCCCAAGCTGTTGCCATGGTTGGTGAAATACCTGTCGAACGCCAATGCGACCGACACGCGGCGTATCTCAAAAGGGTTGTCGGTCATTGTTGGTGACGCGGTGGATCAACATAAATCTCTGGCCAGGGGCACGCCTGCCGAAAAGTGGCTTGCTGACAGTGATTATTGCTTTGCCTATGCCGATCGCGCAGCGTTTGAGGCGGATGAATTTGTGTTCGGACTGCGCCGTGATGCGGGGCAGGTGCCTGAGGTGATCGAAGGCGACGCCGTGCGCGAATACGAGCCCGAAATGGGCGCGTCTGTGACCCTGTTGGCGGTGATGAAAGACCACGGGTATGTGCGTTCTCCGGGAAAATATGTGGCCGCCCTGGCCGAGGTGTTTCAAAGCGAAGGCGGCGAGATACGACAGGTCGAAGTACGCGACGTTGATCTGTCTGACGGGCATATTACCGGCATTGTCACCGATCAGGGGCGGATCGCCTGCGATGCCGCGGTTCTGGCCACCGGTGTCTGGTCCAAACCGCTGGCGAAAAAGCTGGGGGTGAACGTGCCGCTGGAATCCGAACGGGGCTATCATATCGTTTTCAAAGACCCGTCGATGAATTTGCGTTCGACCTATATGATGACCGGCGGTAAATTTGTGGTGACGCCGATGGAGGCGGGTATCCGCTGTGCCGGCGTGGTGGAATTCGGCGGGCTTGATGCGCCTGCGTCGGAGGGGCCGCTAAAGTTGCTACGCCGGCAGGTTGCGCAATATTTCCCGCAACTGGAATATTCCGGCACCGAAGAGTGGATGGGCCACCGACCCGCGACGTCTGATAGCCTGCCGGTGATAGGAGAGCTTGGCCAGACGGGCGTCTTTGCCGGATTTGGCCATCATCATATAGGCTTGACCGGTGGTCCAAAAACTGGTCGGCTGATTGCAGACCTGATCATGCAAGGGGGCAGCAACATTGATTTGTCCCCGTTTGATCCAAAAAGATTTAACTAGAACGACCAAAAACCAAACCAAAAGGGAGTACGACATGACTAAGACACTGAAAACAATGGCCGCAACCTGCGCCGTAAGCGCCGGGATGGCCTTGGGTGCCACAGCGGCATCGGCGGAAACATGGGACATGCCCATGGCCTATTCCGCGACCAACTTTCACTCAGCCGTGGGCGCCGAGTTTGCCGCTTGCGTAACTGCCGGCACCGGTGGCGAATTGGCAATCCAAACCCATCCGGGTGGTTCGTTGTTTGCTGGCGGCGAAATCAAACGTGCCATTCAGACCGGGCAGGTCAACATCGGTGAGCGTCTGCTGTCGGGCCACCAGAACGAAAACGCGCTGTTCGGGTTTGATTCAATCCCGTTCCTGGCGACCTCGTTTGCCGATTCCGAAAAGCTTTGGGAAGCCGCCAAAGGCCCGCTGACCGAAGTTCTGAATGCACAGAACCTGCATCTGCTTTATGCGGTTCCGTGGCCGTCGCAGGGGTTGTATTTCAAGAAAGAGATCAACTCGGTTGCCGACATGCAGGGTATCAAGTTCCGGTCCTATAACAGCGCCACCGCGCGTCTGGCCGAACTGTCGGGCATGTTGCCGGTACAGATCGAAGCGGCTGAAATCTCTCAGGCGTTTGCCACGGGTGTTGCTGAATCTATGATCTCGTCCGGCTCCACAGGGTATGACCGTAAGGTCTGGGAAAGCCTGACGCATTTCTATGATGTGCAGGCCTGGTTGCCGCGCAACTATGTCATGGTCAATCTGGATGCCTGGAATGGTCTGGATGCCAGCACTCAGAACGTGATGACTGGCTGTTCGATCGTTGCCGAATATGCCGGCGACTGGCGTTCGATTGAATACACCAAGTTCACGCTGAACCAGTTGGCAGCTCATGGTATGTTCGTGGGTCCCGCAGGCGACAAGTTGCAGGGCGAGTTGAAAGAGTTCGGCGCGAAAATGACTGCCGAATGGCTGGAAAGTACCGGCGCGGCCGGTCAGGCGTTGATCGACGCCTACAACGCCAACTAAGCTGGCTTGAAAATACCCCCGGCGGTGAACGCCGGGGGAACATATTCTGGGGGGGAGCTTATGAAAAATCTGGTTTTATCCATGCGTCCGTGGCTGGACCGGTTGTATCTGGCATCTGGTATCGGCGGGTCGTTGTTTCTGATCATGATATTGTTGCTGATCACTGCGCAGATGCTTGCCCGCTGGGGAGGCGCAATCATTACCGGGGCGCCTGATTATACCGGCTATTGTATGGCCGCCGCGTCGTTTCTAGCGCTGCCTTATGCGCTTAATCGCGGCGCGCACATCCGGGTCAGCCTGTTGCTGGGGGTGCTGGGGCGCTATCGGCGCTACGGTGAAATCTGGTGTTTTGCGGTTGGCAGTTATTTCGCGTGTTTCTTTGCCTATTACGCGATCAAATCCACCCATGAGTCTTATCGCTTTAACGATATCTCGCAGGGTCAGGATGCCTCGCCGATCTGGATACCCCAGATTGCCATGTGCATCGGCACGGTGATCCTGGCGGTTGCCTTTATTGATCACCTGATGTCGCTGCTGTTTGTCGGCGATCATAATATCGAAGAAGAAGCGCTTGACGCGAATGCGGAGTAGACTGTCATGAATGAGATAATGCTTGTAGTCATCTTCATGGGCGCATTGTTCCTGCTGTTGGGAACCGGCGTTTGGGTTGGTCTGGCTTTGTTTGGCGTGGCCTACCTTGGGCTTGAGATGTTCACCTCGCGGCCTGCTGGCGACGCCATGCTGACGCGCATCTGGACATCAAGTTCCAGCTGGACGCTGACGGCGCTGCCGTTGTTCATCTGGATGGGTGAAATATTATATCGAAGTCGATTATCGTCTGACATGTTCCGCGGGCTGGCCCCGTGGATGGCGCGCCTTCCGGGCGGGTTGGTGCATGTGAATATCGTTGGCTGTACGATCTTTGCGGCTGTGTCAGGCTCTTCTGCGGCCACTTTGACCACGGTCGGTAAAATGTCGATCCCTGAATTGCGCAAACGCGGCTACCCGGAATACATGATCATCGGCACTCTGACCGGTGCGGCCACCCTTGGCCTGATGATCCCGCCGTCGCTGACGCTGATTGTCTACGGTGTCTCGGTCGAGCAATCCATATCCAAGCTGTTTATGGCCGGCGTGTTCCCGGGGTTATTGCTGGCTTTGCTGTTCATGGCTTATGTCGCTGGCTGGTCGTTTCTGCGTCCTTCAGAGGTGCCTGAGATTGCCGATCGGATGAGCTTTTTCGACAAGCTCAAGGAATCGCGCTTTTTGATCCCGATTGTCTTGCTGATCCTGATGGTGATCGGTTCGATGTATGGCGGCTGGGCCACCGCGACCGAAGCGGCGGCCATTGGTGTCATCGGCTCGCTGATACTGGCGGCGGCGCAAGGCTCGCTAAGTTGGGACGCGTTTGTGCAAAGCCTGTTGGGGGCGACGCGCACATCGGCAATGATTGCGCTGATCCTGATGGGGGCGACGGCGCTGACGCTGGCGATGGGCTTTACCGGTTTGCCACGGGCTTTGGCTGAGTTCATTGATGGGCTTGGTCTTTCGACGTTCTCGCTGCTGATGGCGCTGATGTTGTTTTACATCATTCTGGGGATGTTCCTGGATGGGATTTCGTCGGTGGTTCTGACCATGGCGATTGTCCAGCCGATGATTGAAAGTGCGGGTATTGACCTGATCTGGTTTGGCATCTTTATCGTCGTGGTAGTGGAAATGGCGCAGATCACGCCGCCGATTGGCTTTAACCTGTTTGTGATGCAGGGCATCACCAAACACGAAATGGGTTATATCGCTAAAACTGCGATGCCATTGTTCTTTATCATGGTCGGCATGGTGTTCATCATGATCGCCTTCCCTGAACTGGCGACGTGGCTGCCCAGCACCATGAAGGATGCGGCCTCGGCCCGATAAACCAAAGCGGTTGCGCCGGTCTGGCGCAACCGCTGCCTTGATGAAACGTTCATGAAATAATGAGGTCATCCATGTCAAAGACATCCATACTCGCCGCTGTCGACCTTCAGCACGAAGAATCGGATCAACACGTCGCGGACGAGGCGATTGCCCTTGCCAAAAGCCACGACGG
Source organism: Paracoccaceae bacterium (assembly GCA_030625695.1). GTDB lineage: Bacteria > Pseudomonadota > Alphaproteobacteria > Rhodobacterales > Rhodobacteraceae > NVQY01. The sequence goes on from DAOUQK010000112.1 coordinate 9,562, forward strand.
TGACCTGCATCTGGTGTTTGTCATCCCGGATCAGCATCACAGCTATGCCCAAAGCTATGTGCCCAAGGAAATGAAGGCGCAAGTGGGCGCTGACGCCGTAAGAGAGCTCGACGTGTTTGCCGGGACTCTGAACACTGGCGATATTGCGGTGACCACACATGTACGACGTGGCAGCGTTTATACTGAAATCATCGACCTGTCGGACGAAATTGCTGCGAATTTCGCAGTGGTCGGCGCCAACAAGCCGGGCCTTGGCGATCTGTTCATTGGTCCGAATGCCGCCCGTGTCGCGCGCCATGCGCAATGCAGCGTTCTGGTGGTACGTCCGGCGCGCTGACCTGGCGTCTGAGTCAGGTGGCCATTTGGCGCGCGTGCAAAATCCGTCCGATCAGGTTCATCAAAAGCTGCGCTGCGAGGGTGCTGGTTGATCCGGTGGGGTCATAATCGGG
>DAOUQK010000278.1 GCA_030625695.1 Paracoccaceae bacterium
GCTGAAAATCTCTAACGAATTCACCAGCTTGACGCAGGCGTCATAGCCGCCCTTGACCGCAAATGTGAACAACCCGCCAGCCCCTTTGGGATAACAAGCCTGCGCACGGGCGTAATACGGCGATGATGGCAGACCGGCATAGGTGACATAATCCACCCGCGCGTCCGCCTCTAACCAGGCGGCAATCTTTTCAGCGTTTTCGACATGGCGCTGCATCCGCAACGACAAGGTTTCGATCCCCATCAAGGTATAATGCGCGGCTTGCGGGTTCATCGTCATGCCCAGATCGCGCAGGCCAATGGCGATGCCGTGAAAGGTGAATGCCAAAGACCCGAATGTCTCGTGAAATTTCAAGCCGTGATAGGCCGGTTCAGGCTGGCTGAGCGAGGGAAATTTGTCGGTTGCAGACCAATCGAAATTGCCCGAATCAACCACGCAACCGCCCATTACCGTGCCATTGCCGGTCAGGTATTTGGTGGTCGAATGCACCACCAATGCCGCGCCATGTTCAAACGGCCGACATAAGTAGGGCGTCGCCGAAGTATTGTCGACGATCAGCGGCAGTTGGGCGGCGTCCGCCACATCGGCAATGGCGCGGATGTCGGTGACATAACCGCCGGGATTGCAGATCGACTCGCAGAAAATCGCCCGGGTATTTTCGTCGATGGCCGCGGCCACCGCGTCCAGATCATCAAAATCGACAAAGGTCGCCGACCAGCCAAAGCGTTTGATGGTCTGGCTGAACTGTGTCAGCGTTCCGCCATAGGCCCGAGTCGAGGCGACCACATTGCACCCCGGCGCCATCAACGGGAACAGCGCCATGATTTGTGCGGCGTGCCCCGACGAACAACATACCGCGCCAACCCCGCCTTCCAGCGTGGCAATACGTTCCTGCAACACAGCGACCGTCGGGTTGGTCAGACGGGAATAAATATAGCCGACCTCTTGCAGATTGAACAAAGCGGCGGCGTGGTCGGCATCGCGGAACACATAAGCCGTAGTTTGATAAATCGGCGTCTGGCGCGCGCCGGTGGCCGGATCAGGCCGCGCGCCTGCGTGAATTTGCAGTGTCTCAAAACCGTGTGCAGGTGTCTCGATCATTTTGTGTCCCCTCCCCGGGAATGTGTTTCCCCAAAAGTTAGGCGAACAAGTGCCAAGGCACAAGTCAGGCTTTACCTCATCCAGAAGCCGTTGGATTTTATCCGGTTGCGAATTGCCTGTTCGCGGCGGGGCAGATTGTCCTGATCAAACAACGCCCGCACCTTTTCGCCGCGCCCCTGGTAAACCATCCGTAAAAGCGGCTCATGGCCTTTCAGCACCTTTTTGATCTTGTTGGGCGCGATCACCGTTTCCAGAACCTCAATAACGCGATCACTTTCGCGGGCATAAAGCAGTGGGAAATTGCGGTAATGACAGGTCACCGCCCCGTCAATCAGACCATCCGGCAAAGCATCTCGCCCGCCGCCAAAGGAATGTATCACCAAAGGCAGCGCCACCTGATCCAGCCAGGGATCAAGGCTCTGACAGGTCAGTTCAACCGGCGGGTCATCGCGGATGGATACAGCATAGTCCAGAAACCGCTGACCAAAGGCATGCGGGCAGGCCCCAAAGAAGAACCCGGCATTGAAATACAAGTACCGCTGCCAGTATTCATCCGGCTGATCCGGGTCGAGACTGGTGTCGTAATCAAGCCCGAACCGGTCATACAGCGATTTCCAGATGCCGCCATAGCCCGGCCCGTACAAGGTTGGTTCCGGCCACGTGCCTTCGCGGCGCAGGGATGCCCCGGGATGGTCAAAGTCAAACGGCACGCCGTTCAGGTCGCCCGTGATCAGCGTGTCGGTGTCAAAGAACACGAAATTTTCGCCCTTGGGCAAAGATGCCAATGCCTCGATCTTGTTGCCATAGGGGTATTCTTGCCCGAAAACCTTGCTTTCAAACGGCAAAATCTCGGCCCCCAGATGCGCCAGCAAATCCAGAACACCCTGTTCGGTAATGGTCGGGTCTTTGTCCCACAGCGGTCCGGCCAACGGCATGGCAACAAACAACCTGCCCGCAAAATCGGGGCAGGAAAAGCGTAATGAGGCGGCAAAAAGCACGGCTTCGTAACTCAATCGCCCGGATTGGCCGACAATCATGATATTGTACCCTTGGCGGGACGCCTGTTTATTTGCCATACTATACCTGATCGCCGCTGTTTGGCGGCACTGCTTTTGTCAGGTACTATAGGGTGGCAATGCCGATCCCAAAACCCAACAAATGCATGGATTTTATTTTAGGGGTCGAAATGGACAGGTTTGTCCGGCCCCGGTGGAGGTTTCACGATGCTTGATATGATATTCCTGATGATTGCAATGGCGGCCAACGGTGGTAGCTACGGCATTAGCTCTGGTAGCGTGATCGTTCCGACAAGTGAGCCACCTGCCGCAATTGTCGCGGCCCCAACGCAAGAGGCACCTACCACCCAGGCCGAACCAGCCACACCACCAGCGGCTGCGGCCAGCGCACCAACCACCACAGTCTTTGCCGGGGGCAAAGAGGAAGATTCGGTGTCACGGCGGAGCTCGGACACGGCAGCAGCGCCGACCACCAGTATTCTGACCCCAAAACCGGAAACTCAGCCAGCACCGGCCACTACCTTTCTCGCGCCAAAGCAAGAGGCCCCTACGGCCCCCGCCACAACATTTCTCGCACCATCGCAAGAAGCCCCTGCCACAACATTTCTCGCACCATCGCAAGAAGCCCCTGCCACCGCCTTTCTGGCTCCAAAACAAGCCCCCCAGACGGCACCAGCCACAGCTTTCCTGGCTCCGCCAAGCGACCAGACACCAAGCCAGCCCAGCTTTTTGGCACCTCCAAGCGGATTGGTGGCCGAGTCGCAAACCCCAACCGGACGGTTTACCACAGCACTTGAGGTCAAACCGATCCTTAACGCCACCCGCGCCAATTGGATCACTGTGCGTGAATACGACGGCAAGGACCTGCTGTATGTAACCCACCTGTGGTCATGGCGCTGTGGCCTGCTGGAAATGCGGGTCGGCCTTAATGGAAATCCACCGGAAATCTGGCCAATGCCACAATGCCACCTGGATCAACAATCCCCGGCGGCAATTCTGGACGGAGATGGCCTGCCGTATGCCGAATTCCCGCTTGGCGCATTGGCGTTGATCGAGATCCAGATCACCTATGACGATCTGAGCACTGACAGCGCCAAGTTCAATCACAACGGCATGTTGGTGCCATAGACGATCGCCCATCCTGCGCGGGCCGCAATCCGAAACTTGAAATAACCTATACGGCGCGCCGTAGGGTGGGTGAAAACCCACGTTTCCCTAGGCAGAGGCCACCGCGATGCGTGGGTTTTCACCCACCCTACATGCGCCTTCGACAAGTCAGTATTGGCACCGTGTGGTAGGCGTTGTATTCGCCCGCGATTAACAATCCAGCGTTGTATCACGCTCCCATTGGGTCAATTGTTGGCAATACGAATGCCAGTCCCGCGTTTTGAGCTTGATATAAGCGTCAAAGAACTCGTCCCCCATGGCGCTGCGCATCACCTTGTTGCGGCCAAACAGACGGATCGCATCAATCAGGCACAATGGCAGCTTTTTCGCGCCCCGCACCGTATGCCCCATCGCATACATGTCGATATCAAGCCGCTTGCCCGGGTCGGTCTTATGCTCAACCCCGTCCAGCCCTGCGGCCAGAACCGATGCTTGCAACAAGTAAGGATTGACCGCCCCGTCCGCGACCCGCACTTCAAAGCGCCCTTCGTCCGGGATGCGCACCAGATGGGTGCGGTTGTTGCCGGTATAGGTGATCGTGTTGGGGGCCCATGTGGCGCCCGACGATGTGGTCGGCGCATTGATCCGCTTATAGGAATTAACCGTCGGATTGGTGATCGCCACCAGGGATTCTGCGTGCTTCATCACCCCGCCAAGGAAATGATAGCCAAATTCGGACACGCCCAATTCGCCTGATTTGTCATGAAACAGGTTCTTCTTGCCGGTTTCAAGGTCCCAGACCGAGGTATGCACATGACAGCCGTTGCCAGTCAGATGCGCGAACGGCTTGGGCATGAAGGTGGCGCGCAACCCATGTTTCTCGGCAATCTCTTTGACCATGAACTTGAAAAACGCATGTTGGTCCGCCGTCACCAGACAGTCGTTGAAATCCCAGTTGATCTCAAACTGACCATTGGCGTCCTCGTGGTCGTTTTGGTACGGGCCCCAGCCCAACTCGATCATTGTGGTGCAAATCTCGGCTATCACGTCAAACCGGCGCATGATGGCGGATTGATCGTAACATGGTTTTTCGGCGGTATCGCGAGGGTCGGAAATATCGGAGCCATCGGCGTTGATCAGATGAAATTCAGGTTCCACCCCCGATTTCATCCGCCAGCCTTTGTCGGCCGCCCTGGCGATCAACTTCTTCAACACCACGCGCGGAGCCTGCTCTACAGGCGCGCCATTCATCATCGGATCACCCGCGACCCAGGCCACTTCGGGTTTCCACGGCAGTTGGATTACCGAACTGGCATCGGGCAGCGAAAACATATCCGGATGCCCCGGCGTCATGTCCAGCCAGGTGGCAAAGCCGGCAAAGCCTGCGCCGCCCTTTTGCATGCCAGCGATGGCTTGCGCCGGCACCAGCTTGGCGCGCTGCGCCCCAAACAGATCGGTGAAATTCACCAGAAAGAATTTTATGCCCTTTTCCTTGGCATATTTGGCCAGATCGCGCCCCATGTCGTCACTCCCGTTTCAGTATGTGTTGCCCGGTATCCAGTTTGTCCCCGCCAATGGCACCTGTGCCATTGCCGCCGCCTCGACGGTCAGGGCCACCAGATCCTCGGGCTCAAGATTATGAACGTGGCTTTTGCCACAGGCCCGCGCAATGGTCTGTGCCTCAAGCGTCAAAACCTTGAGGTAATTGGCCAATCTGCGCCCGGCCGCCACCGGGTCAAGCCGGGCGGCCAA
>DAOUQK010000042.1 GCA_030625695.1 Paracoccaceae bacterium
TTTCACCTGCCAGTGATCAATCGACCAGTGCTGATCATCAAGCGGTCTGGACTTGGCAAACGGATCATCCGGATCGTAAAGCGGCCGACCCAGCGCGCCCGCCACAACGAATGTGCGGGCAATGCCGATTGCTCCCAGCGCATCCAACCTGTCGGCGTCGCGCAGGATCATCGCCTCAAGGCTTTGCGGTTCAACCTCGCCAGAGAAACTATGGGCGGCAATGGCGTGACGTGTTTTATCAATCTCGCCGACCTCATACTCAAGCGACTGCAATATTGGCACCGCCGCATCCGCCGACATGGCCGAAGCCCTGTGCCGGTCAGGCGCATCTTTGGGCAGATTCACCAGATCATGCAAATAAGCCGCCCCCAGCAAAACCCGCAGATCTCCACCTTCGCGTTGTGCGATCACCTGCGCCACACCCCAAACCCGGTCAAGATGCGCCAGATCATGTGCCGGGTCGGCCAACATCTGCCTCTGCGCCGCCTCGCGCAGCTTGGCGCGCAAGGCTTGCATCAGCCGATATGCCCCTGATTTTCGCCCACTTGCCCTCTGTGCAGCAGAAGGTGGTCAAGGATCACACAGGCCACCATCGCCTCGCCCACCGGCACCGCACGGATACCCACGCAAGGGTCATGGCGACCTTTGGTAATAATCTCAGCATTCTCACCCGATTTGGTAATGGTCGCACGGGGCTTCAGGATCGACGACGTTGGTTTGACCGCAAAGCGCACAACGATGTCCTGTCCCGTGCTGATCCCCCCCAATATGCCGCCCGCATGGTTCGACGAATAAACCGGCCCATTTGGCCCCATGGTGATCTCATCCGCATTGGCCTCACCCGTCAGGGTCGCGGCCTCCATGCCGGCCCCGATCTCAACCGCTTTGACCGCGTTGATCGACATGGCAGCCGCCGCCAGATCAGTATCCAGCTTGCCATAAACCGGCGCGCCAAGCCCCGCAGGCACACCGCTGGCCACCAGTTCGATCACCGCACCCACGGAATTGCCGGACTTGCGCAATTCGCCCAGATAGGCGGCCCAGTCCTGCGCCGCCTGCACATCCGGTACCCAGAACGGGTTGGCCTCGATCTGCCCGGCATCAAAACGGTCGCGGTCTATCTTATGCGGCCCCATCTGCACCATATACCCGGTGATCTTCAGACCCGGCACCAGTGCCTTGATCGCTTCGCGCGCCAGCCCGCCCGCCGCCACGCGCGACGCGGTTTCCCGCGCCGAAGACCGCCCGCCACCGCGATAGTCGCGAATGCCGTATTTCTGCCAATAGGTAATATCCGCATGGCCCGGGCGGAATTTCTCCATGATGTCGCTGTAGTCTTTTGAGCGCTGATCGGTGTTCTCGATCATTAACTGCACCGGCGTGCCGGTGGTGCGCCCTTCGAATACCCCTGACAGGATGCGAACCTCATCCGCCTCGCGTCGCTGGGTGGTGTATTTGCTGGTGCCCGGTTTGCGCCGGTCCAGCCAATGCTGGATCATCGCTTCGTTGATCGCCACGCCGGGGGGGCAGCCGTCAACTGTCGCGCCGATCGCCGGTCCATGGCTTTCGCCCCAGGTGGTGACGCGGAAAAGATGGCCGAAACTGTTCAGGCTCATGGGCGGGCTCCTACGGCGTGTCGCGTTTCATTGGATTCATGCATTCTTATGGCAGGCCGAGGCAGAGTTTGAACTCCAAACGCGTTCGGCCTGCCATAAGAATTCAATTCAACGCGACACGCTCTAATGTTATAAGGGCAATACCGTGGCCGGGCTGCGCGCTCAAGGCACCTTTCATACCAAACCGCACAAACGGTGACTCGTCATCGTCAGGCGTAGGGTGGGTGAAACCCACGTTTACCTAAACCCAACGGGCACGACGCGTGGGTTTCACCCACCCTACAGGCCAACGACAGGTCAGCCGATAGCCGCCGCTTTCACATCATCGTCGATATAAGGCACGTATTGCGCGAAATTATCGGCGAACATCTGCACCAGCTTGGCCGCCTGCCTGTCATAGGCGACCTGATCTTCCCAGGTGCGGCGTGGGTCCAGCAGAACCTCGGCAACGCCTGGCACCGCGACGGGCACGTCAAAGCCAAAGTTCGGGTCCTTGCGAAACGTCGCCTCGGCCAGCGAACCATCAAGCGCTGACGTCAACAAACCACGCGTCGCCCGGATCGGCATCCGCGACCCGGTGCCATATGCCCCGCCGGTCCAGCCGGTATTGACCAACCAGCAGGTCGCGCCGTGCTGGGCGATCTTTTCGCGCAACAGGTTGCCATAAGCCTCGGGGCGGCGCGGCATGAAGGGCGCGCCGAAACAGGTCGAAAATGTCGGTTCGGGTTCAGTCACGCCGCGTTCGGTGCCTGCAACCTTTGAGGTGAAACCGGAAAGAAAGTGATACATTGCCTGCGCCGGGGTCAGCCGGGCGATGGGGGGCAGGACGCCAAAGGCGTCACAGGTCAGCATAATGATGTTCTTGGGATGTCCCCCAAGCGCACTGGCAGACGCGTTCGAGATATATTCCAGCGGATAGGCGCAGCGCATGTTGGCAGTCAGGCTGTCATCCTCGAAATCCAGCTCTTTGGTGTCCGGGTCAAACACCATGTTTTCGATCACCGTGGCGAATTTTGAGGTGGTTGCATAGATCTCCGGCTCGGCCTCGGGACTAAGGTTTATGGTTTTTGCGTAACACCCGCCTTCAAAGTTGAAGGTGCCCCGATCTGACCAGCCATGTTCGTCATCGCCGATCAAAACCCGGTTGGGATCAGCCGAAAGCGTGGTTTTGCCGGTGCCCGACAGGCCAAAGAATATCGCCGTGTCGACCGGGTTGCCAGTGGCGTGATTGGCCGAACAATGCATCGGCATGATGCCCTTTTCCGGCAGCAGATAGTTCAACAGGGTGAACACCGATTTCTTGTTCTCACCGGCGTATTCCGTGCCACCGATCAGGATGATCTTACGATCGAAATTCAGGGCAATCACCGTCTCGCTGGCGCAGCCGTGCTTGGCGGGATCGGCCTTGAATCCGGGGCAGTTGATGACGGTGAAATCAGCAGTAAAATCCGCCAGATCATCCCGGTCCGGACGGCGCAGCATGTGGCGAATGAACAGCCCGTGCCAGGCCAGTTCGGTCACCATACGCACGTTGATTGAATGCGCTGGGTCGGCCCCTCCGATCAAGTCCTGAACGAAATAATCCTTGCCTTTCATGTGCTTGAGCATGTCGCCGTAGAGCACATCAAACTTGGCCGGTTCCATGGCGGCGTTGTTTTCCCACCAGATCGTATCAACTACACTGTCGGTTTTGACCACATGTTTGTCCTTGGGCGAACGCCCGGTGAACTTGCCCGTGCTGACCAGAAACGCCCCCCCCTGCCCAAGGGTGCCTTCGCCGCGCTTCAGGGCCGCTTCAACCAGTGCCGGTTCCATCTGGTTGTAAAAGACATTGCCCAGACCCTTGATGCCCTGATCTTCTAGTTTGAAATTTGGGTTCACGGGTCCGGATGTCATACTTTTATTCTCCTGAGGTCGCCATAAATGCGGCGGATGCTGTATCGCCCAGCTTGGGCAAATCGCCTTGATTCAAGGTCTTACCACAGGGGTTCCTCGCCTGAACAGGTGGCAGACAAGTGTTTGCGCAATCAAGGCAAGGTTTAGCGCAACCACACATTGGCAGGTGAAAGAACTGCGACAATTCAATCATTCCTAAGGGAATTTTTGCGCAAATCGACAGGAAAGACCGGGGTGATTCGCATTAAGGATTGATTCGAAATGCCAAAAAAGCGATGTATGAAGAAAAAGCAGGCATAAAAAATGAGCAGTAAGGGGCATAGGTAATGTCAAAAATCGCATTGGTCGATGACGACAGGAATATCCTGACGTCAGTTTCGATGACTCTTGAGGCCGAGGGTTTTGAAGTCGAAACATATAATGATGGTCAGGCCGCATTGGACGCGTTCAACAAGAAACTGCCGGATATGGCAGTGTTGGATATCAAGATGCCGCGCATGGACGGGATGGATCTGCTGCAACGGCTGCGGCAGAAAACTCAGATGCCGGTGATCTTTCTGACCTCCAAAGATGATGAGATTGACGAGGTTCTGGGCCTGCGGATGGGTGCCGACGACTACGTCAAGAAACCGTTTTCCCAACGTTTGCTGGTGGAGCGCATTCGCGCCTTGCTGCGCCGTCAGGAAGCGATTGCCAGCGATGAGGCCGGCAATAGCCCCGAGGCCAAAGTGATGGAACGGGGTGAGCTGCGGATGGACCCACTGCGCCACGCGGTCAGTTGGAAGGGCAATGATGTGTCCCTGACGGTGACTGAATTCCTGCTGTTGCAGGCGCTGGCGCAACGTCCCGGATTTGTCAAAAGCCGGGATCAGTTGATGGATGTGGCCTACGACGATCAGGTCTATGTTGACGACCGCACCATCGACAGCCATATCAAACGTCTGCGCAAAAAGATGCGCACCGCCGATGATGAGTTTTCGGCGATTGAGACGCTTTACGGTATCGGTTACAGATATAACGAAGACTGATCCGGTCTGATGAGCTTTGCCGAAAGGACATTCGTGCGCGATTCTGTCTCTCTCCCGCCCGCCAAAAGCGGTGATGTGGTGCTGGGTGACGATTGGGTTGCGCCCGCCAGCACGGTTGAAAAGGAATTGGTGGACAAACGGGCGCGGCGCGGGCTGTTTTCGCTCAAAGGCTCGCCTTTGGCGCGCAAGATTATCACCTTCAACCTGATTGCGCTGAATATTCTGGTGGCGGGCATCCTGTATCTGAATGCCTCACGCGATAGCCTGGCTGTGCAACATGCGCTTGCTCTGGTGGGCGAGGCCGAACTGATCGCCAATGTGTTTGAGGCTGATCTGGCCGGAACTGGTGAGTTGTCGGGCGCAAATGCCACACAAACGCTGGCCGGTCTTAGCCTGCGCAATGGTGTGGAAGTGTTTATTTTTGACACTGACAAAGCGTTGATTGGTCAAACAAGGGGCACTAATCAAAGTCAGGCATTAACAGCCCTGACGCCGGACAAAAACGGGCGTACCTTGATCAGCGATGGGTTGATGACGATGTGGCACGCGGCGGCCTCGGTGTTTTCATCGGGTGACGAAACAAAGGTACAGCCACTTGAGGAACAATTGCGCACATTGGTTCCGTCGACGCTGACTGGCGGGACGCAGATGAACAACAGTTTGGATGCGGGTGGCGGCACGGTGTTTTCCGCCTCAGCCCCGATCCTCAAGGCAGGCACGGCGGTGGGAATCGTCGCGGTGGTCAGCCCGGCGGGGGAAATCGACGCGCTGGTCCGTGGAGGACGTGAGCGGGTTTTGCAAATGTTCCTGGTGGCCATTCTGGTGTCAATCGGGCTTAGCCTGGTGCTGGCGTCAACCATTGCCAATCCGCTGTCGGATCTGGCCGAAGCCGCAGAACTGGGCCGAGACCGGGATTCCCGCAAGAAACGGGCCGGGCGCATCCGCATTCCTGATCTGTCGGCACGACCGGATGAAATTGGCCGCTTGTCACGGGCGCTGCGCGGCATGGTGGCGGCGCTTTACAGCCGGATCGACAGCAATGAACAGTTCGCGGCCGATGTGGCGCATGAAATCAAGAACCCGCTGGCCTCACTGCAATCGGCGGTGGGCACGTTACGGATCATCAAGCGCGAGGATCAGCGCGAAAAGCTGCTGAATGTGATCGAACATGATGTGCGCCGTCTTGACCGGTTGGTCAGCGATATCTCCAACGCCTCCAGGCTGGACGCCGAATTGGTTAAAGAAGATGAAGAACAGTTTGATCTGCTCGATATGCTGGGCAATCTGAACCAATATCTGGGCGAAGACGCCCGCGCCAAGGGGATTGACTACATCAGTGACATGCCAAAAGGCTCTATTCTGGTGGACGGGTTAGAGCCGCGCCTGGCGCAGGTATTTGTCAACCTGATCACCAACGCCATTTCGTTCTGCGAAGACGGCGATGCAATCCGGGTTTGGGCACGCAAGCGCAAAAACCGGGTGCTGGTGGTGGTCGAAGATACCGGCCCGGGCATACCCGAACAAGCGCTAAGCAAGGTGTTCAAAAGGTTCTATTCCCAGCGCCCGGATGAGCATTTTGGCAATAACTCAGGCCTTGGTCTGGCGATCAGCAAGCAGATCGTCGAGGCGCATGGCGGGGTGATCTGGGCCGAAAACATCCGACCCACCGAGGCGGATGTCACTTCTGATCCTTTGGGCGCACGGTTTGTCGTGGGCCTGCCTGTCTGACCCCGGTGGCGGACCCGGGCAAGGTTTCCGGGCCGGAAAAACCCATTCTACATGCCAGCTGCGTCGCCTTGAAAGGTCAAGGGTTGCTTATACTCGGAGCATCCGGTCGGGGTAAATCCAGCCTGGCCCTCAGCCTGATGGCGCTGGGCGCTGAACTGGTTGCAGATGACCGGGTGGTTTTGACGCGGGCCGGTCAATCCGTCATCGCCAGCGCACCCGAAAACATTTCAGGCCTGATCGAGGCGCGCGGGATCGGGCTGTTAAAGGCTGCAACCTGCGGCCCGGTTCCGTTGGCTTTTGTGGTCGATCTGAACCAGACCGAGGCCGAACGTATGCCGCCAATTCGCCAAACTGTCTTGCTTGGAGTATCTTTAAGCTTGCTTTTCAAGGTCGATGCGCCACATTTCGCGTCAGCATTGATACAAATGATGAAAGAAGGGCGACAACCAGAGCCATGACCGAAACGACTGCGGATCAAAACCTTGATCCGGCGCGGATTGTGCTGGTGACTGGCCCTGCCGGGGCGGGGCGCTCGACCGCGATCCATGTGCTTGAAGATCTGGGATATGAGGCGATTGACAACTTGCCGCTAAGCTTGGTGCCAAGGGTGGTCGATGGCCCGGTACGGCCTAATCCGCTCGCCATCGGGATTGATACCCGTAACCGGGAATTTTCGGTTGATGGCTTACTGGGGCTGATCGAAACGCTGGCCGGGCGGGCCGAAAGGCAATTGACGATCCTCTATCTGGACTGTCGCGCCGATGTGCTGCTGCGCCGCTATTCCGAGACACGGCGACGCCATCCGATGGCCCCCGAAGAAAGTCCGGAAACCGGGATTTCCCGCGAATTGGCCTTGCTGGGTCCGATCCGGGAACGGGCGGACACTCTGGTCGACACCTCTGACCTGAATGTGCACCAATTACGGGATGAAATTGAACAGTGGTTCGCGCCGCGCGCGGGGCGGCATCTGGCGCTGTCGCTGCAGTCATTTTCTTACAAACGCGGGCTGCCGCACAGCATCGACATGGTGTTTGACTGCCGGTTTCTGGCCAACCCACATTGGCAACCGGAGTTACGCCAATTGGACGGACGGGATGCGGCAGTGGTGGCGTATGTTCGGGCGGACCCGCGATTTGACGAGTTTTTTGAGCGGGTGCTGAATTTGACCCGAATGTTACTGCCGGCCTTTCAGGAAGAGGGCAAAGCGTATCTGTCGATTGCTTTTGGCTGTACTGGCGGGCAACACCGTTCAGTCACACTTGTTGAAACGCTTGGCAAGGCCCTTGCAGAGGATGGGTTGCAAGTGTCAATAAGACATCGCGAGCTTGAAGCGCGCACAGATAGCCATACCGGGGATGTGAGGCGGAATTGATAGGAATTGTGATTGTCGCACATGGCGGGTTGGCCAAAGAGTATCTGGCCGCCATTGAGCATGTGGTGGGCGGGCAATCTGGCATCAAGACTGTGGCGATCGAAGCCGATCATGATCGCGACTCAAAGCAACACGAAATATGCAACGCCGCCGATGCGGTCGACAGTGGCAAAGGGGTGGTGGTGGTAACCGATCTGTTTGGCGGCTCGCCGTCGAACCTGAGCCTTTTGGCCTGCCGCCAGGAAGACCGGCGGATTTTGTCCGGGGCCAACCTGCCGATGCTGATCAAACTGGCCAAATGCCGCGGACTGCCGGTGGGCGAGGCGGTGCGTAATGCAATGGACGCAGGGCGCAAATATATCTGCACCCGGAATATCAGCCAACAACATGGGCCCTCGGAATAGATCATGATCGAGAGAACACTGAAAATCATCAACGAAAAGGGCCTGCACGCAAGGGCGTCGGCCAAATTGGTTGAAGTGGTCGAAGGCTTTGACGCCGAAGCAGAAGTATTACGCGACGGGATGTCGGCCTCGGGGGACAGTATTATGGGGCTTTTGATGTTGGCAGCGTCCAAGGGAACGACTATTGACGTGCAAACGACCGGACCGGACGCCGAAGCACTGGCAGACGCGCTTGCAGCACTGGTCGCAGATAAATTTGGCGAGGGGTTCTGAGCGTTGCCCCGGACCGCGTGCAGAGAGCAAATGTGACGACCCGCGTGGCTGACAACGATTTGGATAAATCGCCCTTGGATGGCGAAGGCGAAGCGGAATATCCGGTGGATTTCCGCAAATATGACCGGAGGACCCTGTCGTATGCCAGTACCTTTGAAAGCCCGTGGAAGTCGGCCATTATCCGCCTGATCGAGGCGTTTACCGGCAAGTTCACCGTCATCCGTCTTATTCGCAAATTTGAACGGCGCGGTGTGCCGCGTGGGCAGAAATTCTGGCGTGCCTGCCTGGACGTGATGGGCATTGAACTGACCACGCCGCAGTCCCAATTAGACCGGATTCCCAAAGAGGGACCGGTGATTGTGGTGTCGAACCATCCCCACGGGATGGTGGACGGGATGATATTTGCCGATCTGATTGGCCGGGTTCGCCCGGATTACCGGATTTTGACCCGATCTCTGTTGACGGCGATTGACGATGCGGCTGGATCGTTCATGATCGCGGTGCCGTTCCCGCACGACGAAGAAGCCCAGCGCAAAGGCGTCGAAATGCGCGCCAAGGCGATGGCGCATTTGAAGGCAGGCGGCGTGGTGGCGTTGTTTCCGTCCGGTGTTGTGGCGGCGTCCGAGACCTGGTTTGGTCCGGCGATCGAAGCGGAATGGAATGTGTTCACCGCCAAACTGATCCGCCGCTCCGGGGCGACCGTGGTGCCGATGAAGTTTTCCGGCTCCAACTCGCGAGCCTATCAGATTGCCAATAAGGTGTCGCCGATATTGCGACAAGGATTGCTGTTGCACGAGATCGTCTATTCCGTGAACAAGCCACAGAAACCAATAGTGGGCCATCCGATTGAGCAAACCGAGATTGATAAGTGGGCCGATGATCCACGCGGGTTTATGGCCTGGCTGCGAGAGCATACCCTTGCACTGAAAGACTAAGCTTCAAGCAAGGCGCTACTTAAAGGAGTGCCTGCGGCACACTGGATACTTTGGGTCGCACCCAGGATTGTCGTTTGCGCCTTTCAGGGAGAAATCAGCGAGTGGGGACAGGCACCTCACCGCGATAATCATAAAACCCGCGTTCGGTTTTGCGACCCAACCAACCCGCTTCGACATATTTGGTCAAAAGCGGGCAAGGCCGGTATTTGGTGTCGGCCAGCCCGTCGTGCAGCACGTTCATGATGGCAAGGCAGGTATCCAGACCAATGAAATCCGCCAGTTCAAGCGGGCCCATCGGGTGGTTGGCGCCCAGTTTTAGTGACTGGTCGATGGACTGGACGTTGCCGACGCCTTCGTAAAGCGTATAGACCGCTTCGTTGATCATCGGCATCAGGATGCGATTAACAATGAACCCGGGAAAGTCTTCGGCACTGGCGGCAGTTTTACCAAGACGTTCGACCACCGCGTGACACGTCGCATAAGTTTCCTTATCGGTGGCGATACCCCGGATCAGCTCGACCAGTTGCATCACCGGCACCGGGTTCATGAAATGAAATCCCATGAACCGTTCAGGCCGGTCGGTGCGGGACGCCAGCCGGGTGATCGAAATCGACGAAGTGTTAGAGGTCAGGATAGTATGCGGCAAAAGATGCGGTTGCAGGTCTTCAAAGATCGCCTGTTTCACCGATTCCCGTTCGGTGGCCGCTTCGATCACCAGATCGGTGGCCCCAAGGTCCGACAAGGCAAGAGTGGTTTCAATCCGGCCCATGGCACCGGCCAGTTCAGCGTCCGAAATCTTGCCCCGAGAAGCCTGCCGCGACAGGTTGGCATTGATCAATTCAATCGCTGCATCCAGCGATTGCTGGCTGATGTCCGTCAACAGCACGTTATAGCCAGCCAAAGCCATCACATGGGCAATGCCGTTGCCCATTTGCCCTGCGCCAATCACGCCAATTGTTGAAACTGTCATAGACCCACCTTTCGTGTTCCGGACGATCATATCCTTGTGCATAGGGCAGTCACAAGGGGCTTGACCGGGCCTGACCCGGGACAGTTTGAGGTTAATTCGCGCATTAGGCGAATCGTAACGATTATGGGCAAATGATGAAGGTGGGTGAAAGGAGATTGGTGGGTAATATGAGTTATGAACTACCGGGTGCTACGGCGCCTTACGATCTGCTGTGCCGCTATGGCGCATCAAAATTGATGTGCCGGGGGCCACGCAGGAAGCTGGACCAGCCTTATGTCGCATTCCTGGGGGGGAGTGAGACATTTGGCAAATTTGTTGAGCACCCTTTTGTGGCGCTGGTCGAACAGGCATTGGGCAAGCCATGCGTTAATTTGGGCAGCGCCAATTCGGGTCTGGACGCTTATGTTCAGGACCCTGATATTCTCGAGGTAAGTGCCGAGGCAGATTTGACGGTGATACAAGTGATGGGGGCGCAAAACCTGTCCAATCGGTATTACCGGGTGCATCCACGGCGCAATGACCGGTTTCTGGCCGCAGCGCCGTTGCTGAAAACGATCTATCGTACCGTCGACTTTACCGAGATACATTTCAACAAACACCTGTTGGGGACGTTGAAATCGGTATCACCCGAACGGTTTCAGATTGTGCTAGAGGAGCTGCGGCAGGCCTGGCTTGGGCGGATGCGCCTGTTGCTCGGGGCATTAACGCGCAAGCCGGTCCTGCTTTGGTTGCGCTACGATGAAGAACCCGAGGCGTTGTTAGGACCCGAACCACTTTTGGTGACCCGCGCCATGCTGGAAGATTTGCAGGACGAGATCGAAGATGTGATCGAGGTCAAAGTCAAACGCAGCATCGACATGGACGAATTGGAGCAGATGAAATTCGGGCCAATGCAGGCCCCGGCGGCGTCACATATGATCGGCCCGGATATGCACCGGGTGATTAGTGAAAAGGTGTCCGAGATAATCCGCGGCATTGTGTAAGGGAAAAGGCCCGCCCGAAACCGGGCGGGCCTTTGAAAACAAGTCGTAGGGCGGGGTTCACCCCGCCATCCGCTTACAGTTTTTCAACCAACTCCGGCACAGCCGTGAACAAGTCCGCCACAAGACCAAAGTCCGCGACCTGAAAAATCGGTGCTTCTTCGTCTTTGTTGATGGCGACGATGACTTTTGAATCCTTCATCCCCGCAAGGTGCTGGATCGCGCCGGAAATGCCGATGGCAACGTACAGATCAGGGGCTACAACCTTGCCAGTCTGGCCAACCTGCCAGTCGTTAGGGGCATAACCGGAATCAACAGCCGCACGAGACGCGCCAACCGCAGCACCCAACTTGTCGGCCAGCTTTTCGATCAAAGCAAAGTCTTCTTCTGAACCAACACCGCGTCCACCGGACACCACCACGCCTGCCGAAGTCAACTCGGGGCGATCAGAGGCCGCGACCTTATCTTCGACCCATTCGGACAGGCCGGGATTGTCGGCGGCCGCAGTGGTTTCGATCGCAGCCGAACCACCCTCGCCCGCCGCGTCAAAGGTTGACGTGCGGAAGGTGACGACCTTTTTGGGATCAGAGGATTTAACCGTCTGAATGGCGTTGCCGGCATAAATCGGCCGCTCAAACGTGGACCCATCGACAACGCCGGACACATCCGAAATCACCATCACGTCCAGCAATGCTGCGACGCGGGGCATGACGTTTTTGGCGTCTGTGGTGGCCGGGGCGACGATATGCTCATAGTCACCTGCAAGGCTGACGATCAGCGCCGCCGTGGTTTCGGCCATGCGATGCCCAAGCGAGGCATCTTCCGCAACCAGCACCCGCGATATACCGTCGATTTTGGCAGCCGCATCGCCGGCAGCCGCCGCAGAAGCACCGCAGCACAACACAGTGATATCGCCCAAAGACGCAGCTGCGGTGACGGTTTTGGCGGTGGCATCCATGGCCAATTCGCCATCGGTCACTTCGGCAAGGAGAAGAACAGCCATTATATTGCCCCCACTTCTTTAAGTTTCTCAACCAGTTCATCGACCGAACCAACGATGATCCCGGCAGCACGCGTATCAGGTTCGACCGTACCGGTGATCTCCAGACGTGGAGTCACGTCAACGCCGTAATCTTCCGGGGTCTTTTCGTCCATCGGTTTGCGCTTGGCCTTCATGATATTCGGGAGCGAGGCATACCGTGGCTCGTTCAGGCGCAGATCAACAGTGATGATCGCAGGCATCGAGACCTTGATGGTCTGCAACCCGCCGTCCACTTCGCGGGTAACAACCGCATGGTCGCCGTCAATGGTCAGTTCAGAGGCAAAGGTGCCCTGCGACCAACCCAGCAGCGCCGAAAGCATCTGACCGGTGGCGTTCATATCGTTGTCGATGGCCTGCTTGCCGCAGAGCACGATGCCGGGGGCCTCTTCGTCAACGATGGCCTTAAGGATCTTGGCAACTGCCAGCGGTTCAATATCGGTATGCACATCATCCGTGGCAACCACCAGAATGGCGCGGTCCGCGCCCATCGCAAGGGCTGTACGCAGGGTTTCCTGCGCCTGTTTGACACCGATTGAAACGGCGATGATTTCATCCACCGTACCGGCTTCACGCAAACGGATCGCCTCTTCGACGGCAATCTCGTCGAACGGGTTCATCGACATTTTAACATTGGCAAGATCGACACCGCTGCCGTCCGCTTTGACGCGAACCTTCACGTTATAGTCGATCACGCGTTTGACGGGCACTAGCACCTTCATGGGCGAAACTCTCCTTGGTGGGTCGGCGGGTCAAAGGCGACTCGCCAATGGTCATTCATGGCTTTGATAGCTATTTGGGTCAGGCCGTAACAGGGCAAAATCGTCATATTGCCGGGCTTGGACGTCGCGTTTCAGCGGTTTGCACCCGGAATCCACAAGACATCCGCTTTGCCACCATCGTTGGCCACGCGGGCGGCAACGAAAAACCAGTCGCTAAGACGGTTAAGGAATTTGACTACTTCCGGGTTCACCGGCGCATCCAAAGCCAATTCAACCGCCAACCGCTCGGCCCGTCGCGCAACAGTCCGGCAGACATGCAGATGCGCGGCCAACGGCGTGCCACCCGGCAGGATGAAACTGCGCAAAGGATCAAGATCGCCATTCATGGCATCGATCTCTTGCTCCAGACGGATTATCTGCGCGGCAATCATCCGCAACGGCGGGTATTCGGCGGTTGCGTCCATGTCCATATCAGGGCGGCACAGATCCGCACCCAGATCAAACAGGTCGTTCTGGATACGGGCAAGACCCGCATCCATATCGCCCGATGCCACCAACCGGGCCACACCAACAAAGGCGTTCAATTCGTCCGTGGTGCCATATGCCGAAACCCGGGCGTCATGTTTGGCCACACGCGTGCCGTCCCCCAAGGCCGTATCGCCTTTGTCGCCGGTGCGGGTGTATATTTTGTTGAGCACGACCATGTATTATTGGCCGGTTTGACTGCGCATGTAGATCATTATCAGGATCAAAACCACGGCGATGGCCTGAAACGCAATACGCGCGCGCATCAATTTATTACCATATTTGCGGTTAAACTCACCCCCGGCGGCAAACCCGACCAGACCAATGCCCAGCACAACAAAGACCGAGATTATGGCCAAGATAACAACAACTGACATGCTATATTCTCCTTCGATATCGCGCCTGTATACCTAACGGACGCAAATGGCGATGGGCATAATGTTGCAGGCCTTTACAGCCGCGCCAGGATCGCGTCGATAACGCGGGTGGGCAGGATACGACGCAGGTAGCCGGCAAAATACGTGGGAATGGTGACATAATACCGTGCGCGGGGGCGTGGGGATTCGACGGCCTGGATCAGTTTGGCGGTGACGGCTGACGCCGGAAGCTCAAACCTGTCGGGGCCATTGTCTTGGTAAAGGCGGTTCAAAAGGTTGGCTTCATACTGCTCGCGCAGGGCGGACTCCTGCCAATTGATAAAGCGCTCAAAGATCGGGATCGCATTCTGACGCAGACGGCTGGTGACGGGGCCGGGTTCAATCAGGATCACGTCGATGCCGGAACCGCGCAATTCCACCCGCAACGTGTCGCTTAACCCTTCAAGGGCAAATTTGGTGGCGGCATAAGCGCCACGCCATTGGAACGCGACAAGGCCCAACACAGACGAGTTCTGAACAATGCGCCCGTGGCCCTGCGCCCGCATCACCGGAATCACAAGCCGGGTCAGTTCGTGCCAACCAAAGAAATTGACCTCGAATATCTCGCGTAACGCCTCGGTCGGCAGATCTTCGACCGCCCCCGGCAACCCATGTGCACCATTGTTAAACAAGGCGTCCAGCGTCCCTCCCGTTGCCTCCAGAACCTCACCCAGCCCCGAGGCGATGCTGGCAGCGTCGGTATAATCAATCAATGGGCTTTCGAAACCTTCGCCTTTCAGGCGCTCGCAATCTTGCGGTTGGCGGCACGACGCAAACACCCGCCAACCCCGCGCCTTCAGCCCATGAGCCGCGTCATAACCAATGCCTGACGAGCAGCCGGTGATAAGGATAGATTTCTGCATTTTGCCCGCCGACCAAGAATTGTTTCGGCCAAGCTATGCGGCACGCAAAAGTTCCGCAACCCGTTGTAATTTTCTGCCGGAAAGACCCATTATCTGAATTTGCAATCATTCGTAGGATGGGTTTTCAACCCATCTTCCTTTGCCCGAAATGGCCCGGACTTAGCGTTTTTCTTTGCTGACAAGAGACGCGGAAATCCAACCTGCCTGCTGTTCTGGTAAAGTTCGCAGACGCAACCATCCGTTGCCCGAATCGCCCAGAACCTCGACTTCGTGACCAAGCGAAAGTCGGGCAAGGATCGGATATGTCGTGCCGGGTCCATCACGCATATTGACCCGAGTGGCGGTAATCTCGCGGATGTCCGCAGGAGCGACCACAATGGCGACCGGCACGGGTTCGGGGTCTGACGCGGGTTCTGGCACTGGTTCGGCACTGGTCAACCCGGCAAGTCCCTGCTCTAGCGAGGCCAGTACCAAAGGTTGGGCAAAGGGGCGGATGTCCGGCGCGGCCGGTGTATCCTGAACCTCTGCAACCGGCACCTCAACCACCGGCTTATCGGGCTGGATAAACGAAACCGGTGTGGGTTCGGCAAGCGGCGCAGTCACCACAGAAGCCACTGGGGGGTTCACCGCCGGGCGGGCAATCAGCGAGACGGCCTGCACTTGATCATGCTTGGACAAGGGTCGTGTCACAGGTTGCGCTTCTGTGATCTTGGTGGCGTCGGCCAGCGGGACGGTCTCTACCCGCGGTTCAAAGTTGGCTCCACCACTCATCTGGTAAAACACGACGGCTAAAAAGGCGAAACTAACAAGGATAAAACGCTTCATGGCGCACCCCCCTGGGCAAAGAATAAAAATCAATTGTTGGCAACAAGTCAGGCAGACTAACTAACCTTACACGATCCAGCGATTCGAAAAACCGGGGAAGTAACAATAATTTCTCCCCCACGGTCAAGAATCGGCCAC
>DAOUQK010000220.1 GCA_030625695.1 Paracoccaceae bacterium
CGCGAGGCGCATCTGAGCGGGCAGGATTTGGATATGCTGATGGGCGGCGCCTTGCTTGGCTGGGTGTTCATCGCGCCTTTGGTATTTTATACGCTGGCCGGGCTGACCCAATTGGTGGCACATCTGACCGGCGGCAAGGGCAACGGATATGGCGCGCGATTGGCGTTGTTCTGGGCTTTGCTGGCGGCAAGTCCTCTGGTATTGCTGCACGGGCTGGTGGCCGGATTTATCGGTCAGGGACCGGGGTTACAGGGGGTTGGCGCTATCTGGCTGGCGGCATTTCTGTGGTTCTGGGTGGCAGGTTTTAGGCAAGTGCAAAGGCAAGCAATATGAATTGGATCAAGCTGGGCGTGCTGTCGGTGAAAGACCCCAAACAAGCGGCCGGCATCCTGATGGGGATGCGGCTCGAGACTGGTGTTTTGTGGAATGCCCTGTTGTTGGTGGCTTTGGTCAACACGTTTCTGTTTGTGTTTTCGGTCGAATTCATCGGCTTGCAATCACCGTATCCTGCGTTTTTCACCACGCCGTTCATCAACTTTGCCATCATGGTCGTGGGCCTTGCGTTAATGGTGTTTGCGCTGGTTTTCACCGGTCGCATTATGGGCGGGAGCGCCACGTTTAACGATGTTCTGGCGCTGGTTATCTGGGTGCAGATCGTTCAGGCGGCGATCCAGATACTGGCCTATTTGGCGCTGATATTCGTGCCTCTTGTGGCCAATATCCTGACACTGGCGGGCGGGTTGATCGGCCTGTACATGCTGGTGCATTTCATCAATGAATCCCACAAATTTAAATCACTGGGCAAGTCGGCAATGGTGATGATTGGCGCGCTTTTGGGCGTGGTGATCGGCTTGTCGATACTTGCAATTTTGGTCGGAGGGCCGGATGTTGGATCATCGCTTGCACTATAACGTCGAAGATATTCGCGCCGATTTCCCGATCCTGGCACGGCAAGTCAACGGCAAGCCGCTGACCTATCTTGATAATGGTGCCTCGGCCCAAAAACCACAGGTGGTGATTGATGCTATCACCCGTGGGTATTCTGAAGAATATGCCAATGTTCACCGCGGCTTGCACTATCTTTCTAATCTTGCGACTGACAAATACGAGGCCGTGCGCGGTATCACCGCCCGCTTTCTTGGTGCGGGTTCCGAGGATGAGATCGTGTTCAACTCCGGCACCACCGAAGGCATCAATCTGGTGGCTTACGGCTGGGCCATGCCCCGGATGCAGGCGGGTGACGAGATAATCCTCAGCGTGATGGAGCATCACGCCAACATAGTTCCCTGGCATTTCCTGCGCGAACGCATGGGCGTTGTGCTGAAATGGGTCGAGATCGACGCCACTGGGGCGCTGGACCCTCAGGCGGTGATTGATGCCATCACACCGCGCACTAAATTGGTGGCAATCACCCAATGTTCCAATGTGTTAGGGACTATTGTTGATGTGAAAACCATCTGCACAGGTGCGCATGAACTGGGGGTTCCGGTGTTGGTTGATGGCTCGCAAGGGTCGGTGCATATGCCGGTTGATGTGGTCGATATGGATGCCGATTTCTACGCCATTACCGGGCACAAGCTTTATGGGCCGTCCGGGTCTGGGGCGATCTATATCAAATCCGAACGCATGGCCGAAATGCGCCCCTTCATGGGCGGTGGCGACATGATTAAAGAGGTGACGCGCGACTCGGTGGTTTATAACGACCCACCGATGATGTTCGAGGCTGGAACCCCGGGCATTGTCCAAACCATCGGTATGGGCGTGGCTCTGGAATACCTGATGGGCGTCGGCATGACAGCAATTGCAGCACACGAGGCGGGGTTGCGCGACTACGCGGCGATGCGGTTGGGCGGGCTGAACTGGCTACAGGTGCAAGGCACCACACCGGACAAGGCGGCGATCTTCAGCTTTACTCTGGACGGGGCGGCGCATGCGCATGACATTTCGACCATTCTGGACAAAAAGGGTGTCGCTGTCCGCGCCGGGCACCATTGCGCCGGACCGTTGATGGATCACCTTGGGCTGACGGCGACGTGTCGCGCGTCGTTTGGGATGTATAATACCAAAGACGAGGTCGATGTGCTGGTGGATGCCCTTGAACTGGCGCATGATTTGTTTGCGTAGGGTGCGCAACTTGCGCACCAATCCTGCATGAACGGCACCGGACATTCCGAGGCGCGCCAGATCAAAGCCTGGTAATTCCATCGGTGCATATGGACGACCGTTGGTTGCGTGGCTATGTTTGGCCTTGGACAACAGGGTTGACCTGGGACCATTGATCGTGACTGTCGTGTGACTACTGCGGCGCTGTACCAAAGGGAATTTTCAGATGATAGACAATATTCTGGTTGCGGTGGACGGATCGAGCCATTCGCTGAAAGCGGTTGAATACGCGGCCGAGATTGCGGTGGCCTGCAAAGCCAAATTGACGGTCCTCAGCGTGATGAGAAGCCATCAAGCGCCAAAGGTTTCGCAGGATTTGCAGGCCTATGCAAAGCTCGAACATATCGGCAGCTCGGATTTTGATGCCATGAAACTGATTTCCAATCAGCTACTGTCGCATGCCGAGCGGACCGCAAGCGATAAGGGTGTTGAGAATATTGAGAAAAAATCAATCACCGGGCCGGTTGCCCGCACGATTGTCAAGACGGCACAAGAACTGAAGGCGGATATGATTGTCATCGGCTCGCGCGGGCTTGGAAATGTTGAGGCAACTTTGCGCGGAGGCGTTTCGCACCGGGTTGAATTATTGGCAAAATGTTCGGTTCTGACCGTTAAATAACCGTCACCTTCAGGCCCGGATTTCAGTCCGGTCGCCCGATCAACCGATCAATCGGCGCGTAATCGTCGCTAAGCAGGATACCGCGTGAGGCGGCAAGGCTTGCCACCCAGTCGGGCGACATGGCACCAAACTCGGTCGGTTCTGGCGACGACGCGGTGATGCGGCCCTGAGCGGTGGGGGTTTGACCCGCCACCAGAACAAACACCACGCGCGCGCCTGGGGCCGGGCGGTTTGTGTTGGTCCAGACTTCGACCACAGGGAACACCTGTTGCAGGGTCAGGGCGACCGAAGCAACTGCCTCTAGCCGGTCTTCGTAGTCGATCACGTTCATCAGATAGGTGCCGTTTGGGGTCAGGCGGGACGCAACCAGTTGATAGAACTCTTGGGTGATCAGATGTGCAGGTACAGCCACATCGGTAAACGCATCACCAATGATCACGTCGTATACATCGGGCCGAGTCTGCAAGGCGCGGCGGGCATCCTGATGCAGGATACGCGCGGAATTTGCGTCAAACCAAAAGTCGCGAGCGGCCAGGGCGGTGACCTCGGGGTCTATCTCGGCTACGGTGCGCGTGCCGGTGCCGCGCACCTGCCAACTGCGCGGGATCGAATACGAACCACCACCGATGAAAAAGCTGGTGAAATCGGCGCGGGTGCTGCGCAACCGTGCCAGCGCATCCAGCATCGAGGCATGTTCGGTGAACATGACCTTGGGCCGGTCTTGCGCGCTCATCCCGTGGCCCAGATGGTCGATTACCATCAGGCGGATGGGGCTTGCGGGATCGTCTGACATATCCAGCGTGCGAATACAGAAATAACGGCTTTCACGGGTGCAGGGGTTGGGCGCGGCAAGGGAATACCCCGCCAGTCCAAGCGCGATCAACCCTGCCAGCAAGGGTAGCCATATGCGCCCGCCCCCCATGGCAAAACACGCCAATGCCGCACCCAGATAGGCCAGCGTCACCACTGCCAGTGTGGCCGTGGTGCCCAACCACGAGATGAACAGGAACCCGGCCAGAAGTGTACCGGCAATGGCCCCCACCGCGCCAACCGCAAAGATCGCGCCCAATGCGCGCCCCGACCGATCGCTGCCAGCCACTGCAATCCGCGCCAGAACCGGGGCCGGGATGCCAGCAAATAGGCTGGGCAAAAAGAACACCAGCATCGACAAAACCGCGATGCCCCAGACCGGATGGTCAACCGATTGCAAAACCGGTCCGGCGATCCGTTGCAGCAAGATTAGCGCCACAGCCGTACTAAGGGCAGCGCCTAACATGGCCCAGCCGGTGGCTTGCAGGGCAGGGCGCGCATCCCGCTCGGCCAGCAACCCGCCCCACCAATGGCCCACCGAAAACCCGGCCAGAACCACGGCGATCACGGACGTCCAGGTATACAGCGACATGCCCACGTAAGGTGCCAGCATCCGCCCGGCAACAATTTCGACCACTAAAGACGCGGCCGAGACGACGCCCTGTACCAGCAGTAATAGCCAAAGAGGTGACCGCATGAACCTGTAACCCTTTTTGTTTAACCCATCCCGATTACTCCCTAAGGACGCGCGCCAACGCAAGAGGCAACCACCCGTTTTTTGCGATTGCGCGGGCAGGGGGGATGGCCTATACGGCCCGCGTAAGCACCCGTAGCTCAGCTGGATAGAGCGCTGCCCTCCGAAGGCAGAGGTCTCGCGTTCGAATCGCGACGGGTGCACCAATAAAAACAACTAGTTAGGCGTAGATGTTAATTGATAATTTGACCTTTAGTCTCATTTTAACCTCGAAATTTGCTAGGAAAATCAATGGCCATAGAACGAAAAAAGCGCGATCCGCTTGCCTTCAAGAATCCAAATCGTGCTTGGGTAATGGCCGAACTAGCAAAGCTGTACAAGGAATGGGAAAAATGGGCTGAGTATGTTCCAACGATTGAGGACCACCCATATGATAGGAACACGCACTCAGAGATATTCGCTGATGGGGTTGAAAATTTAGACAAGCACGACATCCTGAGAGAAAAAACTCTCACCTTCTTGGACAACAATATCCAAGGGCACAACTATATGCTGGCAAATGAGTATGAGGAACCATTTGAAAGAAATGACCTTAGGCTCAGTTTGAGGGTTCCTCATCGGATTAAGGATTTGAAAGTACTTATGGCCTCCCTCGAATATGCGTTGGTACCGGATGGCTTTTGGAAAGAACAAGGCAAATCTTTACTCGCAAACCTCCAAGATAAAGCACCAGACTCAGCATTGAAAATCGCGGAGAGTTATTTGAGAAACCCGACACAAAGCGGGTAATGCGCTAGATTAAATCATATTTCTGTCTCTCAATTCGCGTTCATTGGAAAAGCATAGGCTTTCCACACCAAATCAATGGATTAGAGATACCCAAATCTGCCCGAAAGAGGCAGTGCTCTCGTAAGGCACTGATTTCTATTGAGGAGTATGACACTCCGAAGTCAGAGGTCTCGCGTTGGAATTCTCTCAGGCGCACTATTTTCTGTCTCGCGCTCCAAGGGGGGGGCTGACCGTTCGAAGCGCGGTCGCGCTTTTGAGAGCGGATATCAAGTTTGTCTATTGATTTCTCTGGCTTGACGAGTGCGCGCGTGCGCCATAAGTCGGCGTCTTTCTGGATGTTTTGAACTGGATCAGGCGTGGCACAAGCTGGCAACATATTGGGGATTGATTTTGGCACGTCCAACTCGGCGGCTGGATATGTCGAAAACGGCCAGCCACGGCTGATCGAAATGGCGCCGGGTCAGAAAACCATTCCCACCACCTTCTTTTTCGACTTTGAAACGCGTCAGACCCTGATCGGTGAACCGGCCAATCAGGCGTTGTTGGATGGGGTCGAAGGGCGTTTCATGCGGGCGTTGAAACGCGTGCTGGGCACCACGTTGATGCATGAAAAACGCCAGATTTTGAACCAGCGTGTGACGTTTGTCGACATTATCGGGGGCTTTTTGAAGCATATCAAAACCCGCGCCGAAGCCGAGGCCGGGCAGGGGTTCGATCATGCCGTATCCGGCCGCCCGGTGGTGTTTCACGGGGTAGATGACCCACGCGAAACCCAGGCCGAGGCGGATTTAAGGGCCTGCTATCTTGCCGCTGGGTTCAAAGGCGTTACCTTCATCCCTGAACCCGAGGCAGCGGCGATTGCCAGTGGTGCGTTGGAGCAAACTGGCGGGATTGGATTGATCGTTGATATCGGCGTTGGCACGTCGTATTTTTCGCTGTTTCGCGCAGAGAATGGCGGCGTGACAATTCTGGCCAATCACGGGGTGCGCATTGGCGGCACTGATTTTGACCGTGCCATCAGTATTGACCGGGTGATGCCGTTGCTGGGCAAAGGCACGCAGCTTCGCAAAGTGTTTGGTTCAGGGTTTTCACCGGTTCCTAACGCAATCTTCAACGATCTGGCGACCTGGGAAAAGATCGCGTTCCTTTATACTGCGGAAAATCGCCGAATAGCGGCGGAAATGGCCCGACTGGCTGACACGCCGGGAACAATGAACCGATTGGTCACGGTGTTGGATCATGAACTTGGGCATGAGATGGCCTTTGCCGTTGAGCGGGGCAAGATCGCGGCCAGTTCAGGGGACGCGCG
>DAOUQK010000235.1 GCA_030625695.1 Paracoccaceae bacterium
GACATTTGTTCGTACAATAACCCCTCGCGGATGCCATAGCTTGAGATGGCGATGTCTTTGGGCTTGAAGGCGCGAATCAGGCGGGCCAGCACCTCGAGCGCGTAAGGCACCAGGGCCATGCGGGCGGCGGAAACGCGGGCCAATGCGCGCAGGTTTTCGGGGTCACGGCCTTCGGCAAAGCGGATGGTTTCCTGCACCGAAGTCACGGTCATGCGGTATTCATGCAAAACGCTTAGGGGATAGCCGCGCCGTGCCATGTCAATCCGGGCAATTGCGCGCCAACTGCCGCCGACCAGAAACAGCCGGTCGCGCTGCGAGCCCATGGTCGCTTTCAGCCCGTCCACCACAGTTTTGATG
Organism: Paracoccaceae bacterium; assembly: GCA_030625695.1. Taxonomy (GTDB): domain Bacteria; phylum Pseudomonadota; class Alphaproteobacteria; order Rhodobacterales; family Rhodobacteraceae; genus NVQY01. The sequence continues at coordinate 358 of DAOUQK010000235.1, forward strand.
TGGGCGCGGCGACCCTTGCGCCCGCCTTTCAGGTCGCGCAGTTTCAACGGTCCAAGTTCTGAGGTGACGCGCCGCCCCACCTTGCCTTTACCAATCTCGGCCAGCTCCATCGACGCCCCGCCAATGTCGCAGATCAACCCATAGGCACCGGGCCAGCCGAGCAGCACGCCTTGGGCCGAAAGCCGGGCCTCTTCCTTGCCGTTGATCACCTGAATTTCCAGACCGGTCTGGGCCAGTACGTCGGCGCAAAACTCCGGGCCGTCGATTGCGTCGCGCACGGCGGCGGTGGCGACAACGCTAAGCGGTGGTAGTTGCATGCCGTCCGCCAAATGGGCAAACCGGATCAGCGCCTTCAGAGCGCGCGCACGTCCCTCGGGGTTCAGCCGCCCGGAGGTGGCCAGCCCGGCCCCCAGCCCGCACATGATCTTTTCGTTATAGAAATAGGCGGGCGAGCGGGCAGCACCATCAAACACCACCAGCCGGACCGAGTTTGATCCGACATCGACCACGCCAACTCTGGACAAGGCCCGCGCGTCGGGGTCGTTGAATAAAGGGCGACCGAAGGGGTTTGGGGATTGTGCGATAATCTTGTCCTCGGGCGCGCGTTAATCTTCTGTGTGGGTCAGTTTGGGTACGTCCGACGCCCCCGCCGAGCCACGCCCGGACAGCGATGGGTTTTCCATGAAAAACCGGTGACAGTTGAAGGCGAATTCACCATCTGGGACGGGTTGGCGGGCAAATGTACCGTCTGGGTGCATGATCCAGCTTTGCGCCATATCACCAAGGTTGGCGGCCATGATCTGGCTGACGATCTGGGCCTTGACCGTTGGGTTATTGATTTCAACCAGGGTTTCCACCCGCCGGTTAAGATTGCGACCCATCCAGTCGGCGGAACTGATGAACACCCGTGCCTTTTTGGCGGGCAGCCCAAAGCCATTACCGAAACAGACGATGCGCGAATGTTCCAGAAACCGGCCAATCACCGATTTCACCCGAATGTTTTCTGACAGGCCTTTGACGCCGGGTCGCAGCCCGCAAATACCCCGGATGATCAGGCTGATCTGCACCCCGCCTTGCGAGGCGCGGTATAGCGCGTCGATCACTTCGGAGTCGATCAGCGCGTTCATTTTGGCCCAGATCATGGCGGGTTTTCCGGCCTTGGCATGGGTAATCTCGGCGTCAATCATGGCGATCAGTTTTGACTTCAGGGTCAACGGCGAGATCGCCAGATTATCCAGCACTTCCGGTTGGGCGTAACCCGACAGATAGTTGAACACTTTGATCGCATCGCGGCCCAGTTTGGTATCGCACGTGAACAGCGACAAATCGGTATAAAACCGCGCGGTGATGGGATGGTAATTGCCGGTGCCGTAGTGGGTATAGGTCACCAGTTTATCCCCCTCGCGCCGGACTACAATGGAGATTTTGGCGTGAGTTTTCAGATCTGTAAAACCGTAAACCACATGCGCCCCGGCCCGTTCCAGACGACGCGACTGGCGAATATTTGCGGCCTCGTCAAACCGCGCCCTAAGTTCGACCAGTGCGGTCACCGACTTACCAGCCTCTGCCGCCTCGCACAACGCTTCTACAATGGGGCTGTCGCGCGAGGTGCGATAGAATGTCTGGCGGATCGCCACCACATCCGGGTCACGCGCCGCCTGTTGCAGAAAGCGGACTACCATGTCGAACGTCTCATACGGGTGGTGCAGCAGCATGTCTTTTTGGCGGATTGCGGCGAACATGTCGCCCTCAAAGTCGCTGACCCGTTCGGGCACACGCGAGGTGAATGGGGGCCATTGCAGGTCAGGCCGGTCAATCTCGACCAACTGGTCGAGATCGGCCATGCCGATCATGCCGTCCACCTCGACCACCTCGTCCGGGTCGACCCGAAGTTCCTTCATGATCAGCTGCATCAGCTTGGGCGGCGCGCCGGTCGAATGGGTCATCCGCACCACTTCGCCACGACGCCGCCGTTTCAGGGCGACTTCGAATTCGCGCACCAGGTCTTCGGCTTCTTCCTCGACCTCAAGATCGCTGTCGCGCAGCACCTGAAATTCGAAGTGGGATTTGAGGCGGTAACCGGGAAACAGGTCTTCGATGTGCAGGATCAGCAGTTCTTCCAGTGGCAGGAACCGGTGTTGGCCGGGGCCGCAAGGTAACGGGATGAACCGGTCAATCTGGCGCGGCACAGGTAACAGCGCCTGAAGCGGTTTCTTGTCGCTTTGGCGTACCAGTTGCAGGGCAAGGGTATAGCCGGTGTTGGGGATGAACGGGAACGGGTGGGCCGGGTCAATGGCCAGCGGCGACAGGACGGGGAACACCTGGGTCAGGAACATATCCGCCAGAAAGGTCTTGTCCTTTTCCAATAGGGCGTCGCGGGTCAGGACGATGACGCCCTGGGCCTCAAGTTCCTGGGTCAGAGCGCTTAAAACCCGCTGTTGCGCCTGCATCAGTTTACGGGCGTCTTCGTGGATCAGGGTTAATTGCTGGGCCGGGGACAGCCCGTCGGCAGCGGGTGCTGTGTGTCCACCATTGTGAAGTTCGCGGAGCCCGGCCACGCGCACGGTAAAAAACTCGTCCAGATTATTGGCCGAGATCGACACGAACCGTAAGCGTTCCAGCAGGGGCACACGGGGGTTTTCCGCCTCTTCCAATACGCGCCAGTTGAAGTTGAGCCAGCTAAGTTCGCGGTTGTTGAACCGCCCGGGGCCAGTGATGTCGATACCCGGCAGGTCGACCGGTGCGACAAACGCCGATTTGAGGAAATCGGCATGAGTCGCAGTTTGAGTTGTAGTTTGAGGCACGTCGTGGAGCATGAGGGAGTTCTGACATTTGCGGCGGGAAAGGCGACTGTACCCGGTTCAGCCCCGTTCAGCAATCAGGCGCACCGCAAGAGGGCGTGAAATGGCACAGGATTGCGCCATCGCCGCGCCGTCAAGCCGCGCCACAATGGCGGCGGCGGCCTGATAGGACCGATCCATATGCGCGACAAGGTATGGGATCACATCTGGTTTCGGGGTGATTTGCCGGTCGTTGAACAGCTTGGCCAATAAGGCGGCAAGCAAGGCGTCGTCGGGCGGTGCCAGGCTGACCAGATGCGCGCCCGCCATGCGGCTTTGCAGATCGGGCAGGGACAGGCCCCAGTGTGACGGCGCTGATCTGCCGGTCAGCAACAAGGGCTGACCTTGAGCCAAGGTCAGGTTGTGCAGGTGAAACAAGGCTGCCTGTGCGGCAGCGTTGCGGGCTATTTCCGGCACGTCTTCGACAGCGACCGGGGATTGGGCCAGGGTTGGTACATCGCCGTCGCGCAGGTCGCGGGCGTTCAGCACGGATGCCCCCGATTGCGCCGCCCAGACATTGGTCAGGTGGGTTTTTCCCGACCCTTCGGGGCCACAAAGCACCAGCTTGCCATCAGGCCAGGACGGCACATTTTCGATGGTGGCGACGGCCACGGCATTGCCGGGCGAGACAAAGAAATCGTCCCGGCCCAAGGCAGGTTTGGACGGAAGATCAAAGGCGAGCTGTTTGGGCGGATTCACGGGGTTTGGTCACTCATCCTTGGTGCGGCTTTCGCCTTGAAACAGGCTGCTTTCAGTATACTGCCCGACACCAAAGCGCGCCACCACGCCCAACACCGCCGCCAATGGCACGGCCACCAGCATGCCGATAAACCCGAACAGCCCACCAAATACTGATAGCGCCAGCAACAGCCAGACCGGATGCAATCCAATTGATCCTCCGACCAGTTTAGGCGTCAGAAAGTTGCCTTCGACCACTTGGCCGATGACAAATATTAACGCTACAAGGCCGATCGACCCCCATTCGCCCCAGAACTGAAACAACGCCAGGCCAATCGCCAGCGACCCGCCGATTAACGCCCCAAGATAAGGGATGAACGTGACCAATCCGGCAATAAATCCGACCACAAGGCCAAATTGCAGGCCCACAGCCATCAATGCGACGGCATAGTAGGTGCCAAGGATCAGGCTGACCATGCCCATGCCACGGATAAAGGAAGCCAGCGTGTCGTCGACTTCGCGCGCCAATTGGCGCACGACGGGTGCGTGATCACGCGGCAACAATTCGTCGACCCGCGCGATCATTCGGTCCCAGTCAAGCAGCAAATAAACCGCGACCACCGGGGTGATCAGTAGAAGAATTATGATGTTGATCAATGATTTGGCCGAACCAAGCACACCGTTCAATACCGCCCCACCTTTGCTTTTCAGGGCCTCACCGATATCGATCAACGCGTGTCGGATGCTGGAGTTTTCGTCCAGCAAGGACGGAAACCTGTCGCTGAAAAATGCCCATAGGTCGCGGAACACCTGCGGCATGATCTCGATCAGCTCAACCATTTGTTTGATCAGGGTAGGGATGACGGCCAGAGCCAGGATTACAAATACCACAATGGCGCCGACGGTGATCAGCGCCGTGGCCAGGGTGCGCGATAGCCCCCAGGTTTCAAGCCGGTCAGCCACGGGATCCATGAAGTACGCAATTGCCCCGCCCAGAACAAAGGGCAGCAGCATGTTGCCCAGCAGCCAAAGGGCCAGCACCAGCACCAACGCGGCGATGCTCCAATATCTGACTTGGTCCTGGCGTTGCATTGGCATGTGTTATCCTTGTTTGGTTGCTTTCACATTGCCCATGCAAGGGCAGGTTTCAAGAGGGGTGGTGGGGAAATAATGGTCTCGTGACTTAGCGCCGTTCGGGTTTCGCGCGCATCCGCGCCTCTAACCGGCGCAACAAAAGCGACAAGGTTATGGTCATGATCAGATAGATCAGAGCGACCACATTATAGGTCTCGAAATAGCGGAAATTGCCGGCGGCGGTGATTTTCCCCAATTGAGTGATGTCCAGCACACCCAGCACCGACACCAGCGAGCTGTCTTTGATCATGGCGATAAAGTCATTGCCAAGGGGGGGCATGATGGTGCGGATCGCTTGGGGGAAAACGATGAACCGGAAGCGCAGCCAATTGGTCAGGCCAAGGGCTTTGGCGGCTTCGATCTGGCCCACGTCAACGGATTGCAACCCGGCCCGGAACACTTCGGCGATAAACGCAGAGTAGCCGATGGTCAGGGCAATGATCGCCCGCCAAAGTAGCGGGAAGTCACGGTTGCGGATCGGGTCAAATCCAAGGTTGGCGGTGAGCCAGTTCCACAAAGACACCACCCCCGGGGCCAGCACGAAAGCGACGTAGAGCAGCAGAACGATGATTGGAATGCCGCGCACGATCTCGATATAAAACCGCGCCATCTGACGTAGCACCAACCAGCGCGAGAGCGAGGCAAGCGCGAGCAGCAGGCCGATGCCTGCGGCCAGAGAAAACCCGGCCAACGTCACGAAGATGGTGATGCCGATGCCTTTGGACAATGTGGTCAGAACCTGCGCATAAAGCGCGTCTGACACCACACGGTACATCAGAAAGGCGGCAATCGCGGCGGCGATCACCAACCACCACGGGAAATCCTTGTCCTGAGGGGCGGAGGGTATCACAATTTTGCCCTGAGGCCGCGTGAGATCAGGTCAACCACCGATCTTGAAGTCAAGGAACCACTTCTGGTTCAGGGCCTCGATGGTGCCATCGTCCTTCATCGACTGAATGGCCGCGTTCATCGCCCCGACCAGTTCGCTGCCTTTGGGAAAGAT
>DAOUQK010000401.1 GCA_030625695.1 Paracoccaceae bacterium
CGCGATTGTTAACTGGGATCCGGTCGATATGACGGTTCTGGCCAATGAACAGGTCGAGGCCGGGCGCGGCTGGCGTTCGGGCGCTTTGGTGGAACGGCGCGAGTTGACGCAGTGGTTCTTTAACATCTCGTCGATGTCCGAGGAATTGCTGAGTGCGTTGGACGGGCTGGAAAACTGGCCTGCTAAAGTGCGGCTGATGCAGGAAAACTGGATCGGCAAATCGCGGGGCCTTGAGTTTGGGTTTGAGCGTAGCGACGGGCAAGGTGTGATCGACGTTTACACCACGCGGCCCGATACCTTGATGGGGGCGTCGTTTGTGGGCATTTCACCGGATCATCCGATTGCCAAGGGGTTGGCGGCGGATAACCCGGAAGTGGCAGCATTCATCGCAGAATGTTCCAAGATGGGTACGACGGAAGAGGCGGTTGAGACGGCGGAGAAGCTGGGGCTTGATACCGGCATGACTGTGAAACATCCGCTTGATCCCACCAAGGAACTGCCAATCTGGATCGCCAACTTTATTCTGATGGACTATGGCACCGGGGCAATCTTTGGCTGTCCGGCGCATGATCAGCGTGATCTTGATTTTTGCCGTAAGTATGACCTGGCCGTTATTGATACGTTTGAGGCGTTGAACGATCCCGTGCCGGTTGGCGTTGAAGCCTTTGTGCCGCCAAAGTCGGACAAGGTGCAATGGATCAACCATTTCGCCGGGCTGGATATTGCCACCGGGCAAGAAGCGATTGATGCGACGATTACCTATGCCGAGGCCAACGGCTGGGGCAAAGGGGTGACCAATTATCGCCTGCGTGATTGGGGACTTAGCCGTCAACGATACTGGGGTTGTCCGATTCCTGTAGTGCATTGCGACGCTTGCGGCGTGGTACCCGAGAAGAAAGAGAACCTGCCGATTCGCCTGCCTGACGATGTGACGTTCGACCAACCCGGCAACCCCTTGGACCGGCACCCGACATGGCGCGATGTGCCCTGCCCATCCTGCGGCAAGCCGGCCGTGCGTGAAACCGACACGATGGATACCTTTGTTGATTCGTCGTGGTATTTCGCCCGGTTCACAGCACCGCATGCCGAAACGCCCACCGATATGGAGGAGGCCGAATACTGGATGAACGTGGACCAGTATATCGGCGGGGTGGAACACGCGATTCTGCATTTACTGTATTCGCGATTCTTTGCGCGGGCGATGCACATCACCGGCCATATGCCCAAATCAGCGATCGAACCGTTTGATGCGCTGTTCACTCAAGGCATGGTCACGCACGAGATGTATTCGGGAAAAATCGCCATTGGCGACATCACGGATACTGACACGTATGAAGGTGAACCAGTAAAAAGTACCCATGCTGAGGCGCGCCTGAAATACTATTTCCCCGAAGAAGTCGTTCGATTTGAAATGGAAGGTACGCCGCGGGCCTTGCTGCGAAAGTTTGTTGAAAGCGAAAATATTAACGAGAATGACACTGCCGCCTTGAATAAAGCTTGGGTCGAACAGCTTCACATAAGGCTTGAGCATGTCGGCGAAGAAGACAACTATCTAGATGTCATCTCCTCGGCCAAGATGTCGAAATCCAAGAGAAACGTGGTGGACCCGGTCAGTATTATCTCGGCATACGGTGCCGATACGGCGCGCTGGTTTGTCCTGTCCGATTCGCCCCCCGAACGGGATGTGGAATGGACGGCCTCGGGGGCGGAAGCGGCCCATAAGCACCTTAGCCGTGTCTGGATGCTGTGTGACCGGATTGCCGAAATGAACACCGACACCGCCGGAGAGGCAGACGAAGAGCTGCGCCGTGCCATGCATAAAGCCATCCATGATGTGACCATGGGCGTCGAAAGCTTTGGCTTTAACGCTGCCATTGCCAAGCTGTATGCGTTCACCAACACCATCGCCAAATCCAAGGCCAGCCATGCCGCCCAGCGCGAGGCGATCATGACGCTGGCGCAACTTATGTCGCCGGTCACCCCGCATCTGGCCGAGGATATCTGGGCGCATCAGGGCGGGACCGGATTGATTGCCACTGCTCCGTGGCCACTGGCGGACGAAAAGCTGCTGATCGACGATACTGTTACCATGCCAATCCAGATCAACGGCAAACGACGCGCGGAAATCAGCGTGCCGCGGGATATGGACAAAGCAGAGGTTGAAAAACTCGCCATGGCGACCCAAGCTGTACAAAAGGCGCTGAACGGGGGGGTGCCGAAGAAAGTCATCGTTGTCCCCGGTCGGATCGTCAATGTTGTCGTATAAGCGCAGAATCAAACTCGGAACTCTGTTATTCCTGCCGCTCGCCGCCGTTTTGGTTCTGGCGGCCTGCGGCTTTACTCCGGTCTATGCCCCCGGCGGTACTGCATCCGCCTTGCGAGGCCGCGTCGAAGTGGCCGCCCCGGACACCACGGACGCCTATCAACTGGTGCAAAACCTTGAAGAGCGGCTGGGTCGGCCTGAAGTGCCGATCTATGCCCTGTCCTTTACCCTGAAAAGCGGGGCACAAGGTCAGGCGATCACCGCATCGAATGAAACAACCCGT
>DAOUQK010000180.1 GCA_030625695.1 Paracoccaceae bacterium
GGGGTGAAACCCCGCCCTACAGATGACAACAACGTGTGATCACCCGATGATCAGAGCGAATCCAATTGGATTGGTCACGCTCTGGCACCAGAACACCCGGGCACTGACTCATGCAGCCATCCGTAGGGTGGGGTTCCACCCCACCGCCCCGCCCGGTCCCGCCCGGCAAAGTCAAAGGGATGATGGGTTGAAAACCCATCCTACGCAACAATGACAGGCCGGTTTTTGGACGGGTTGGTATAATACCAAGGGGCACAAACATCGCATCGTTATCGTCAGGCGTAGGGTGGGCAGTTTGCCCACCATCCACCCAGCGAGCGGCGGGGTGAAACCCCGCCCTACCCATGACGTCAACGTGTCGGTCTTTGTGCGCCGAGGTGAAACTCGCGAAAAATAAGGCAGGTATACCGGCGCACAAAGACGGACCTGTCGACGCACGCCAACTTTCCTTCAAACGATTACCATTCGCTGGCCCATTGACTGCGATCAATACCCCTCCTTGATAACATGTTATATATGACATGTTATCAAGGAGGGGTATTGATCGGTGGGCAGAGTTAAAGAGAAAACGTGCGAAAGTCGAACTTGGTATCACCGGTCAACGCGCTCGATACACCTTTTGACCGGACGCCAGGACGCTACCAAAGTGTTTACAGGTGGCCTGGACCATCAACAATATCCTGACAATCGGCCATTTAAGCCAGTGGATCGGTATTACGCCACCCGATCACCCTTTTTCACCTGAACCGCCCGGTTATCCACCGCCGGCAACATCCGCGCCGGATCGCGCGTTACCATCACGTCAATCACACTTGGCCGGTCCGTCACCGCAAACGCCGCTCGCAATGCCGGGGCCAGTTGATCGGGGGTCTCAACCCGCTGGCCATGGCATCCCATCGCCTCGGCAACGCCTGCATAATTGGTCTCGCTCAGATCCGACGACTGGTAATTCCCTTCGCCGTACATCAGATGCTGCAACGCCTTGACGTACCCGGATGCCGCATTGTTCACCACAATCACCGTCACCCCCAGCCCCATGCGCCGTGCGGTCTCCAACTCTCCCAGCACCATGTTGAACCCGCCATCGCCGGTCAGCCCGACCACCACCGCGTCCGGTGCCGCCAATTGCACGCCCATCGCCCCCGGTAATCCATAACCGATCGAGGCAAAACCGCGATCAGGCACAAACGCACGGCCCGCTTTCTTGGTATCAAACAGCAACCCGCCCCAATGTGCCGCAAAGCCGCCATCGGCTATCAGATAACCATCCTCGGGCAATTCCCGGTTCAGTTCCGTGATCAGCCGCGCCATATGCACCGGTGTCTCGTCGGAATAAAGCCGTTCACTCACGTCTTTGCGCCAGATTTCCATCTTTTCAGGGATTTCCGCCAGATACGCAGTCCGCGCCGCTTTTTGCGCCACCCCGTCGCCCATAGCGGCGGCAATATCCGCCAGCCCGTCCCGTGCATCCCCCCAAAGTTTCAGGGTCGGCGTAAACGTCCGCCCCATTTCCTCGGCGACATTATCCAGATGGATCACGGTCGCCTTCGGTCCGGGAATGGAATACCGCTTGGTGGCAATCTCACCCAGCTTACAGCCGACCACCAGCAAACAATCGCTTTGTTCGATCAGCGTATTGGCGATCCGGTCATAACGGCCAAACAAGCCGGCACTCAGCGGGTTGTTACAGGCAATTGCCCCCTTGCCGGTCAGCGTATGCGCCACCGGGATGCCATAATTTTCGGCCATTAAGGTAACCTCGGCTTGCGCCTCGGACAGATGAACGCCACCGCCAACCAACATCATCGGCCGCTTCGCTTTGCTCAGCATTTCGGCGGCGCGCGCAACGCCCGGGGCGTCAGGTCGACAGCGCAGGGCAGGGATCGACGTATGCGCGGGGTTGGCGGTAAAGTCCCCTTCGTCAAACCCAAACATTCCGTGGGCCACATCTTCGGGCACGTTGACAACCACCGGACCCGGGCGGCCCGAGGTGGCAATGGCAAAGGCCCGGGCGATGATCTCGGGGATCCGCGCGACACTTTCGATCTTCAGCAATTCCTTGCAGGCAGGCCGCAGGATCGACACCTGATCGGTCTCTTGCGTCATGTTCTTACCGGCGTGATCGCGGTGCGCATCGCCAATGATCGCCACCATTGGCGACCCGGCATTCAGCGCCTCAACCAACCCGGTCACCAGATTGGTCGCCCCCGGCCCAAGTGTTGCATCCACCAGCCCAACCCGCCCCGAGACTTTGGCATAGGCGTCGGCGGCAAACACTGCACAGCGTTCGTCGTTGATCAGGTTATGGTTCAGCCCCAACCGCCGCGCCGCATCGTAAAACGGCAGCAATTGAAATCCGCCCATGCCAAACATCGGCCCCGCCCCATGCGCCAGCAACATCCGTACAATCGCTTCGCCACCCGTCATTTCGTTACTGCTCATTTTCCTAAAGTCTCCTTGGCTGCGGTCACGATCATATCGACCGTTACCCGCATCTTGTCTTCCAGATTTGGCGCATAGGCCACCAGTGAGCGCGGCGCGCCCAGGCGTCTTACCGGCCCCTTCAGGGCCTCGCCATGTTCCGCCACCGTCGCCACCACCTCAGCGCCAAATCCGCCCACGGCCACCGCCTCATGGGCTACCACCAGCCGCCCGGTCTTGCGCACCGAGTCTAGCACCATTTGTTTGTCCCACGGCCAAAGTGCCCGCAGGTCAATCACCTCGGCGCTGATACCTTGCCCGGCCAGTGTTTCAGCCGCCTCAACCGACAGGTTGGCGGTATTGGACCAACTAACAATTGTGACGTCATCGCCCTCCCGCCGGCGCGACGCCGCCCCTATTTCAACTTCAAGTGACGTATCAACCTCACCCTCTAAGCCCCAGATATTCTTATGTTCCAGATAAACCACCGGATCATCACAAGCGATTGCCGCCTTCATCATCGAATAATTATCCTGCGGCGTTGACGGGCACAAAACCACCAACCCCGGGATATGCACATACCAGCTCTCCAACGACTGTGAATGCTGCGCCGCCGACGACCGCCACAGACCAATTGGCTTGCGGATCACCATCGGCGCGCGTGACTGCCCGCCGAACATGAACCGCGCCTTGGCGATCTGGTTGACCAACTCGTCCGTGGCGCACAATGCGAAATCCGAAAACCGCATTTCAACGATGGGCCTTGTACCAACCATCGCCGCGCCAAACGCCGCCCCCATAATCGCTGCCTCGGAAATCGGCGTGTCCACAACACGATCCTTGCCAAATTCCGCCTGCAACCCAAGGTACTGACCAAACACGCTGCCCCGCCCAAGGTCTTCGCCGACGCACCAGACAGTTTCATCCGCCGTCATTGCTTCCTGCACCGCCAGTCGCGACGCCTCTACATATGTCATTTTAACCATCAGTAGGCCTCCTGCATCGGGCTGCCGATGTCCTGAACATCCGCAAATGCGGCCTCATCCGGTGGAAACGGCGTCGCCGCCGCATCTGCCAGAACCTGCTCCATTTCAGCTTGGGCCTCAGAATGGATGGCATCCAAAACATCCTGACCCAGCCCCATTGCCAGCAAAACCGCCCTCTGACGGGCAATCGGATCATTCGCCGCAATCTCCTTGTCGGCCTCGCCTTCAGGCCGGTAAGCTCCCGGATCAAACGATGTATGCCCGGTATGGCGATAGGTCACCGCATGCAGGAACTCCGGCCCGCCGCCCCCCCTCAGACGGGCGACAATCTCGCCACTGACCTGCGCCACTGCTTCAGCGTCATTGCCATCAACCACCGTGGCCCGCAGGCCAAGTGCTTCGGCCCGCGCCGCCACACCCGGGCCGCCGGTGACCGAACTGGTGCGGGTGGTGGCGGAATACTGATTATCCTCGCAGATAAACAGGATTGGCAGGTCAAACACCGAGGCCCAGTTGATGCCTTCCAGAAATGGCCCTCGGTTGGCCGCCCCGTCGCCAAATATATCAACAACTATATGGTCTTGCCCAAGGATCTTGATCCCATGTGCCGCCCCGGCGGCAATGGTGATATTGGCGCCAACGACGCCGTTTGCCCCCAGCATGCCAACGCCAAAATCAGCGATATGCATCGAGCCACCCTTGCCACCGCAACAGCCTCCGGTCCGACCCAGCAACTCACGCATCATCGCCAATGGATCGGCCCCCTTGGCCAACGTATGGCCGTGACCCCGGTGGGTCGACAACAGGATATCGGCGCGCTTGAGATGCGTCATCACCCCGGCGGCGCAGGCCTCTTGGCCAATCGACGGGTGGATCGCGCCGAGCACCAGCTTGTCGCGCTCAGCGGCAAGAATGGCGTGTTCCTCAAACGCGCGGATGCGTTCCATCATCACCAGCAATTGCCGGGCGTTCTGGGTATTGTGGCCGGTTTCTGGCATTACGCCCCCTTTGCGGATTATCTGTGCGGGGCGGATTCGCCCACTGTTATTGACATGTCATATTCGTATGTGTGCAAATAGTAAAAGTCATTTGACCTAACTCCATCAAGAAACCTGGAAATCGCCCATGCCCGACCACCCCTTATTGCTGGATTCAATCACCGACGCCGATGCACAGGCGCAGGGCCGGGTGGTGATCTGCGGCTCTCATGGCGGGATGTATCCGGGTGCGATTGCCTCTCGGGCCGGGGTGCGCGCAGTTTTATTCAACGACGCCGGGATCGGCTTGGACCGGGCCGGGGTGGCGGGGGTTCTGGCGTTGGCCAACGTAGGGGTTGCCGCCGCCGCACTTGATTGCCAAAGCTGTCACATCGGTTCGGCCAGCGATGCTGCGGAACATGGTCGGATAAGCGCGGTTAATTCTGTCGCCCAAGCCGTTGGACTGGAATGCGGTATGAGCGCACGCGACGCCGCATCCCTTTTGCAAAACGCTCCGGACCCCCATGGCACATTGCCACCCGTCCCCGAGGCGCGCCAGACCGGCAGCTTGGGAGGTAACGTGATCCACTGCCTCGACTCGGCCTCGCTGGTTTGCCCTGACGATATCGCAGCAATTGTCGTCACCGGCTCGCACGGCGCGCTGATCGGTGGCGACCCGGCGCGGGCGATCAAGGCGCACGCACGCGTGGCGGTGTTCAACGACGCAGGCTTTGGCAAGGACAGCATTGGTATCTCTCGATTGCCAGCACTTGATTTGCTCCAGATCGCCGCCGTGACAGTTTCTTGCCAGTCCGCAAGAATTGGCGATGCTCTGTCTGCGCTGGAAAGTGGTGTAATTTCTTGTACAAATCGGACATCCCAGGGTTTGGGGGCGGTACAAAACGGACAATTAAAGGATTGGTTGGCCGGTCTTTGATGCTAAGGCACTTTCCCTTGCCCGCGCCTTTCGCTAGACGGGGCCGCGACGGATAAGGGACCAAAATCATGGCGATGGAAAAGACATTTCAGGCGGATGCCGCCGAAGACCGGCTGTATAAAGCCTGGGAAGAGGCGGGGTGTTTCACCGCAGGTAAACATGTGCAAAACAGCGAGACCGCCAGCTATTGCATCATGATCCCGCCGCCCAATGTGACCGGTTCCCTGCACATGGGTCACGCCTTCAACAACACGCTTCAGGACATCCTTGTGCGCTGGCACCGCATGCGCGGGTTCGACACGCTTTGGCAGCCGGGACAGGACCACGCGGGCATTGCGACGCAGATGGTGGTTGAACGGGAACTGGCTAAAGATGGTATAAAACGCACTGACCTTTCACGTGACGACTTTGTCGCAAAGGTATGGGAACAAAAAGAAAAGTCTGGCGGGACTATTATAAATCAGCTGCGCCGCCTTGGCGCAACCTGTGACTGGTCACGCAATGCCTTTACCATGGCCGGCGCACCCGGCGACACCAAAGTGGGCCACGAAAACAGCCCCGATTTCCACGATGCGGTGATCAAGACCTTTGTTGATATGTACAACGACGGCATCATCTATCGCGGCAAACGGTTGGTCAATTGGGACCCGCATTTTGAAACAGCGATTTCCGACCTCGAAGTCGAAAATATCGAAGTTCCGGGCCATATGTGGCATTTCAAATACCCTCTGGCAGGGGGGGCTACGTATACGTACGTCGAAAAGGACGAAGACGGCACCGTGGTGCTGTCCGAGGAACGCGATTATATCTCAATCGCCACCACCCGGCCCGAAACCATGCTAGGCGACGGCGCAGTTGCAGTTCATCCATCGGATGAACGTTACGCGCCAATCATCGGAAAACTATGCGAAATTCCGGTTGGGCCTAAGGAACATCGCCGCCTGATTCCGATCATCACCGACGACTATCCCGACCCCGATTTCGGCTCGGGTGCGGTGAAGATTACCGGCGCGCATGACTTCAACGACTACGAAGTCGCCAAGCGCGGCGGCATCCCGATGTACAACCTGATGGACACCAAAGGCGCGATGCGCGCAGACGGAACCCCTTACGCCGAAGTGGCGGCGGTGGCCCAACGCATCGCCCAAGGCGAAGAAGGTTTCGACGAAGCGAAAATCGCCACGATGAACCTTGTGCCCGATCAATACCGCGGCCTCGACCGGTTTGACGCCCGCAAGGCGGTGGTGGCAGATATCACCGCTGAGGGCCTTGCCGTGATGGTCGCAAACCCCCGTAGGGCGGGGTTCACCCCGCCGCTCCCCGAGGAAATCGCCGACGAACCCAAATTCATCCCCTACGTCGAAGCCAAACCCATCATGCAACCCTTCGGCGACCGTTCCAAAGTGGTGATCGAACCAATGCTGACCGACCAATGGTTTGTCGAAACCTCCAAAATCGTCCAGCCGGCCATCGACGCGGTGCGCAACGGCGAGGTAAAGATCCTGCCGGAACAGCATGAAAAGGTTTATTTTCATTGGCTCGAGAACATCGAACCCTGGTGCATCTCGCGGCAATTGTGGTGGGGGCATCAGATTCCGGTTTGGTATGGGCCGACCTTAGAAGACTTGAATTCTCTGAGTATTACCCCTTTGACATCACCGAAAATGTTCTGCGCGAAAAGCAAAGAAGAAGTGCTAGAGCAAGCGTCCGAATACTATGGTACCAACGTAGTAATCGACTTTGATTTAGGTGGCCCTCAAATGGGCTTTCAAGCCTTTGCCGATGACGAATCTCATACTCCACTACAAGTTAGGTTGTGGCGTGACCGCGACGTCCTCGACACCTGGTTCTCCTCCGGTCTCTGGCCTATCGGAACCCTCGGCTGGCCCGAGCAAACCGACGAACTCAAAAAATACTTCCCCACCAACGATCTGATCACCGGCTTTGACATCATATTCTTCTGGGTCGCGCGGATGATGATGATGCAATACGCCACCGTGCAACAAAAACCCTTCGACACCGTCTATGTCCACGCCCTTGTACGTGACGAGAAGGGCAAGAAGATGAGCAAGTCGCTCGGCAATGTCATGGACCCGCTGGACCTGATCGACGAATACGGCACCGACGCCGTGCGCTTTACCCTGACGGCCATGGCGGCCATGGGGCGCGACCTTAAGTTATCG
>DAOUQK010000119.1 GCA_030625695.1 Paracoccaceae bacterium
GGCGCGTTCAATGGACGAATTCGACGGCTGGGTGCGCCATGACGGCGAAGAGTTCCTGTATGTGCTGACCGGGATTATTCAGCTTTATACTGAGTTCTACGAACCGGTAGAAATGCGTCGCGGTGACAGTGCGTATTATGACGCGACCATGGGGCATAACGTCATTTCTTTGAGTGGTGAGGACGCGACCATTCTTTGGGTGACGTCGCTGGTTTGAGGCGTTGTGGGCGAAGCCGATCCAAAGGGCGGCACCTGTTGGACTGGGCTTTGCGAACTTTGGGTTTTGGCCCACGAAATGAGACTCTCGGCCCACTGCGGACCTTGGTGCCTTGTGCAGCTAACGGCAGGTATGAGCCTTAAGTAACCGGCGCTGCATAGCACACGACTTGTAATGCAACGTCATTACAGGCCATATTCTCCAAATCGAGATCTAAACGGAAATTAGAAATACTGATTAAGGAGTGATTCAATGAAACTATCGGACGCGTTTCTCTGGCCAGGAACTAAGGTTTGCGAACATTTTGGGGTGGACCCGAAAGCGGACGCGGGCTTGATCCGCTGGTTAGTCAACACGCTCTTCTATCTCACCGTGAGCCTGGTCATCGTCTGGATCGTCGTGGTTTGATCATTCCACCGCGCATAGCTGACCTTGGCGCATTCCGCAGCAAAAGCCCGCAATCCGCCCTTCACGTCGAATGTGCATGGTGCAGAAATTGGACCACGTCCCTCTCCCATCGCAGTCGTGACCGGCCCGGTGCCGACCTTGGTGGGCGAAGCCAGTCAGGAAGGTAACGTCTGTTGGCCGCAAATGGATACAGTTCTTGGCGAACACCAATTTGATTTGCCTTGGGCTTGCCTTCTGATCAGGATTTAGGTTTGCGCGCATGCTCGGCGATGAACGCATGCACTTCTTCGAAAAACAGGTTGAAGCTAGGCTCGCTCTCTAAAGCCACGTGACTGTTTCCCGGAAGTTTAACAAATTGGGCCCCAGGGATCGCTCGGGCCAATAGTTGCCCCTCCTCAATTGGCGCGACCCGGTCGCCCTCGATATGGAGAACCAGTGTGGGAATGCTGATCTGTCGCGCCATCTCGAGAACGTCCATTCGGCTGTTCATTTCTTTGATGCGCATTGCGTTTTGTGGCGAGCAACTTATCCTTTGAAGCTCGTCGAAACTATCGCGAATGTCTTTTGAGGCATCGGGTACAAAGCCCGCCGCGAAGAATTGGCGGTAAATCGGATTGGGCGACCCCCATCCCTCGCGAAACATCACGAGCGCCGTTTCCCGGAAGGCTTCATATTCCGGATCGTTGCGCATGGCCTCTCCGCGACCAAACCCGCCAAGCAGGATGAGGCAGGAAACTTTTTCCGGGTGCTTGGCAGCATAACGGATAGAAAATCCCGCCCCCTGGCTGACACCGAAGAGTGCAAACCGGTCGAGGCCTGACGCCGCAACAACGGCCTCCATGTCCTGCGTCATTGCTTCGACAGAAATTGTCTCGATATCCCAGTCAGACAAACCATTTCCGCGTTGATCAAAACGAACCAGTTGGTTTTTTCGTGCGAACTCGGCCAGAAACGGGCCCCAAAACGGGCTGCCCCATTCGTATTCGATGTGATTGAGATAGTTGGGTGCCTTCAGAACTGGTGGTCCTTCACCAATACTGGCCCAGGCGATCTGTGTCCCGTCTTCAGAGCCGCAATAATGCACACGCTGTAGTAGAGCCATCTCGGGTTTCTTGTGCACAACTGGCGCATCAGGCGTCCATTGCCAGACCCGAATTGGCCGAGAGATGTTTTTGACCCTTTGCCCACCCATGTCCCGAAAATACTTCTGGCCCTGTTCATTTACGGCCTGGTGGACGATATCGGAAATACACACTCCACCCGGTTCTGCCAGCCCCTCGAGGCGTGCTGCCACGTTTACACCATCGCCAAATATGTCGTTGTCATCGAAAACGACATCGCCCAGATTGATGCCAACCCGGTATTTGATCCGCCGTTGTTCATCTTCATCGGTTTCTCGCTGCGCCATTTCCGTCTGGATATCGATGGCACACCGCACGGCATCCTGGGCCGAGGAAAACTCTGCCAGCATCCCATCGCCGGTTGTTTTAACTATCCGGCCCCGGTGGCGTGAAATTTCTGGATCGATCACCTGTCGCCGATGAGCTTTCTGTCGGGCAAGAACGTCGTCTTCATCGCTTTCCATAAGGCGCGAGTAGCCGACCATGTCAGCAACAAATACAGCAGCCAGACGACGTTCCATATGAGGCCTCCCAAGATCAGTTAACAATGCGCATATTCGAAAAGAAAACAAGGGACGTCTGTGGATACCTCTCAGTCGAGCACGCTCGTCCGGCATGAACCGCACTTTGGAGCGCCAGCGGTTAAATCCCCACACCGGCCCTTGCTCAAGCCGACTTTTATTGACCAAATAAATGTCGGCATTTCCTCACGGTCCCTTCTGGACCACTCACGCTGTATTCAATACACCGGCAAAGATGATGGCAAACAGGCTTGGACATGACAGCAAAACCGCGCACACAGATATTCATCAAGTTCGTCCTGCTATGTGGTCTCTTGGTTGGTTATTTTGGGTATCTCGCTTACGAATACGATGTTGCGACTGGTGGCGTGGCCGCTCTGCTAACATGGAGTTTCTTTGTCCTATGCACTCCAGTGGCCGACGCGGGGTTCTTATTGGACTTCCCCCTCCGATTGCTGTTTGGCATTCGTATGGTGGTTTCGGAAATCGCCGTCTGGATCGTCGCCCTTGGCCTAAACGCTGTGACGTTACTTTATGGTCCGAGCTACTATAAAACCACGATCCTGACCGAGCTATTGCACAAAATAATTACGATACCCTTCCCGTATTGGGGCGTGATTGTACTGTCAGGTTTAGGTACATTCCTATCGATCCGCTTCGGTGACGAATTGATGGATGTCATTCATCATCGCGACCGATTATTCTTTCATTCTCATCACTTCAAACATGAGCTGATACTGTTCGCCTTCTTCTTGCTGGTGCTCTTCGGCTATTACGAGATCATCTCTTCCATCGGTATAGACGCTGCCCTGAAGTAAACCGACCTCTGCAGCGCCGCATCCTCGCAACGTCTGGTGAAGGCGTGCCGACACTTTCGGTCCACACCGGACTCTCGCCGCTGTTCAGATTTGCTGGCATTCAGAATTCGGCTGTTCTATCTTGGTCGCGATTGTAGAGCAATAAGTCAGGCCCGATAATGAACAGGACAGAAAAAACAGCACGCAAACTTTTTGACAATTGGAATTCCAGAGCGCCTTACGAGGCCTTGTCCGGCGAGTTTGCCGTTCGTTCGGTCGCCGACGCTTATGATGTGCAATTATCGTTACAGAGCTTGCACATACCAAATCGTGGGAAGATCGCAGGTAGGAAGATCGCGCTGTCGTCAAAACCCATGCAGCAAATGGTTGGCCTTGATGATCCAGTTGCAGGCGGGATCTTTTCGGGTGACATTGCGCAGTCTCCGGCGACAATCAAGACACGTGACTTTGTCCGACTAGGCCTGGAATTTGAATTGGCCATTGAACTGAATTCTGACGTTTCACCGCAGACACAGGTTCATACCAGCCAATCTGCTTACGAATATGTGGCGGCTGTTCGCCCGGCGTTTGAACTTATTGAGGACCGGAATGCCGATTACACAAACCTCGATCCGTTTACATTAATTGCCGATAACGCCTGGTGCGGTGGTGTGGTTTTGGGCCAAACGCTGGTCAACTGGCGGGAATTGGATTTAAACGATATCCCCTCAATTGTTTATCAGACCGGGGAACCTGACGAAAAAACCAACACAGGTGCCGCTGATCCCCTTGGGTCGCTTGCCTGGGTTCTCAATCATTTCAATGAAAGAGGCATAACCCTCTCCAAAGGTGAACACATAATAACCGGTTCAGCCGTCCGCACCCGATTTCCTGTTCAAGGTGACAGTTTCACTTACGAAGTGGCTGGGGCGTCTGTCCAGATTAATGTGCTTTAGCAAGCGACTTGGATAATTCACTTTGGGCTATGACCGGTCATTGCAGTATGGTCTTTTCCAAACCCACGCCGCAAGACTCACATCTTGTTAAACAACCGCGTCAACACCACATGACCGATCCCCACGCCGATGATCTGCATCAGAATAAACATGGCGATATGGCCCGGGTAAATCCCGGCAAAGGTATCGGAAAACCCACGCGCGATGGTTACCGCTGGATTGGCGAAACTGGTGGATGAGGTGAACCAGTAAGCGCCGGTGATATACAGACCCACCAGAGTCGGCACTGTGTCCGGCTTGTGCCGCACCCCTCCAAAAATCACGAACAACAGCCCAAAGGTGGCAATGATTTCGGACGTCCACTGGGCGGTGCCGGTGCGGTGCATCGTGGTTGAGGTCTGCAAGACCGGAAGATCGAACATCAGATGTGCGGCCCAGACGCCCAGCATCGCGCCGATGACCTGCACCACCGCATAAGGTGCCACATCACGCCACGCATGTTCGCCGCGCATGGCAAAGGCCAGCGTCACGGCCGGGTTGAAATGCGCGCCGGATATTGGACCCAGGGTGGTGATAATCGCATACAGCATACAGCCTGTGGCAATGGCATTGGCCAGCAGGGCGATGGCGGTGTTTCCGTCCGCCAGCGCCTCGCCCATGATGCCCGACCCGACAACGGATATCAGGAGCAAGGCGGTCCCCAGCCCTTCGGCCATAAGTTTCTGAACGTTCATCTATTTATTCCTGTTTCAGGGTCGTCAGACAGACCGTCGCAGTATTTGCCCTGAGCGATAGCGCCTTGGCAATCTGCCCGGCGGCCACGGCGTTGGGATAATGGCGCACCAGCAGGCGAAACAGCTCAAGCTGTTTGGGATGCGACAAGGCCGCCAGTTGTTTGGGAATTGTTATTTCCATATTTCGCGAAATACCGAAATGATATGAGGTTGTCAATCCGCTTGATACCACCAGACCTCGGGCAGGAAACCGGAACGGTCGCCGTAGATTGGCAGGTAATCGGGGTATTGCAGGTGGCGATCATGGGCAATGCGGCCCACGTCGAATTTCCAGATCGGAATCACATAACGCCCGGTGGTCAGGATCCGGTCCAGCGCCTTTACTGCCGCCGTGAAATCATCGCTGTGTTGCGAGGTCAGCATCGTGTCGATCATCCCGTCCACTGCGGGTGATTTCAGACCCATCAGGTTGCGCCCGCCCGGCGCATCCGCCGCGTCGCTGCCCCAGTAAAGCCGCTGTTCGTTGCCCGGTGACAAGGACAGATCGCGCCGGAAGTTGGTCATGTCAAAGTCAAACGCATTCACCCGCGCGGTATATTGCGCGTTGTCGACGGTTTCGACATTTACTGTCATCCCCAACCGTTTCAGCGCGCGGATATAGATGTCCATCACGGTTTGCATGCCGGTATTGCCCTTGCGCAGCAGCACCCGAAAGGAGAACGCTTGGCCTGTGTCATTGCGCAATTGCCCGTCGTTCACATGCCAGCCTGCATCCTTCAGCATCGCCACTGCACCGCGCAGACCCGCGCGGTTGCGCGCCGTGCCGTTGCCCTGAGGCAGCCCGTAGCCATCCAGAGCACCCGGCAGCAGATCTTGCGCAAACGGCGTCAGAAGTGCCCTAACCTTGCCCGTCGCAGGGCCTTCGGACATCGCCAGCCCGGACCCGGCGTAATATGATGTGATGCGCGGTTGCGCCCCGCCGGTAATTGTCTCGTTGATGAATTCGAAATTGAAGGCTTTCAACATTGCCTCGCGCACGCGCCAGTCATCAAACGGCGCGCGGCGCGTGTTCATCACCAGACCGGTCATGCCCGAAGGGCGCTGATGCGGGATTTCGGATTTGACGATATCGCCGTTTTGGACGGCAGGGAAATCATACTGATTTGCCCATTTATCCGCGTTACTTTCGCGGATGGCGGTAAGTTCACCAGCCTTGAACGCCTCAAACAGCACCGTGTTGTCACCAAAAAACTCGATCCTGATGTCATCAAAATTCCGCGTGCCGCGCCTGAGCGGCAGGTCGCGCGCCCAATAGTCCGGGTTGCGGCGCAAAGCGACAAAGCGGCCGACCTCAAAATCCTCGACCATATAGGCACCGGTGCCTATGGGGATATCTTGCAGCGTTCCGGCGGTGAAATCCTTGTCCTGCCACTGAGCCTTTTTCAGGATCGGGCGCAAGCCTGCGATCAGCGCCAATTCGCGGTCTGCTTCGTTGAAAGTAATGCGTAAGGATCGCGGGCCGGTTGGTTTGATTTCAGCGATCTTGCCCCACAGACCGCGGTAGCGCAGGTTGCCAATGGTGCCGAGCGTTTCAAACGACCAGATCACGTCTGCGACGGTGACGGGACTGCCATCTGCGAATCGGGCCTCCTCGCGTAGGGTGAATTCGACCCAGGATCGGTCCTCTGGCACGTCAACCGATTCGGCCAACAGGCCATAAAGCGTAAACGGTTCGTCACCGGAACGACCCATTAATGACTCGTAACCCCAGTGCCTCCATTGCCACGGAACGGTGCCGGTTTGCACAAAAGGGTTAAGGGAATTGAACCCGCCAGTGTTGCCAAACACGATCCGTCCGCCTTTGGGGGCGTTCGGGTTGGCATAGGGCAAAGACACAAAATCATGTGGCAGGGCGGGGGTGCCATACATAGCTATGCCATGTGCCGATTCTGCCGGGGCGGTTGTGGCGGTGAAAATCGCAGAGATTCCGACGGCGATTCCCGCCATAAGTGTGCGACGAAATTGGAAATTAACTAGTGCCATTTGGTAAACAATCCTGCTTCGACCTTATTTTGTTAACCCATACGCTAACGAGGGATTCATGTCTTTTCAAACTTTTAGCTTGGATAGTTCATCAGGATTGGCTATAAAGACCCTACTGCTCGATAGGTTTCTTGCCTGTATGAAACCTGCCTCAATAACTTAACGCCCGCTTCGTGCGGGCGTTTTTTTTGGGGTTGGTGATAGCGCAATCAAAGTAAAATTGGAAAGGACGTCACATGGTATTGGCCGGAAAAACCGCTGTTATCACCGGGTCAAACTCGGGCATTGGTCTGGGGGTTGCGTGGGCATTGGCGCGGGCCGGGGCGGATGTTGTGCTGAATTCCTTCACCGACCGTGACGAAGATCATGCTCTGGCTGCCAGTATAGCCGCCGAAACCGGGGTGACGGCGCGCTACATCAAGGCGGACATGTCCAAAGGCGATGAGTGCCGTGGACTGATCGACGCGGCGGGACGCTGCGATATTCTGGTCAACAACGCGGGCATTCAGCATGTTGCCCCCATAGATGAATTTCCAACCGAGAAGTGGGATGCGATCATCGCCATCAACCTTAGTTCGGCCTTTCACACCACTGCCGTCGCCTTGCCGAAAATGCGCAGCGCTGGCTGGGGCCGGGTGGTGAATATCGCGTCGGCCCACGGTCTGACGGCGTCGCCGTACAAGGCGGCGTATATCGCGGCCAAACACGGCATTGTCGGTTTAAGCAAAACCACCGCACTGGAAACCGCAGAAGAACCGATTACGGCCAACGCAATATGCCCCGGTTATGTGCTCACTCCGCTGGTCGAAGCGCAGATACCCGACACTATGAAAAAATACGGCATGGGCCGTGAAGAGGTCATCAAAAAGGTGATGCTGGAACGCCAGCCCAGCCGCGAATTCGCCACCGTAGAACAAATCGGCGGCACCACCGTATTCTTATGCTCAGACGCCGCCGCCCAAATCACCGGCACCACAATCTCGGTCGATGGCGGCTGGACAGCCCTATAACTCATCTTTGGTCGATAAATATCCCGGGGGTGTGGGGGCTGGCCCCCACTCTAACCTGCCTGTGGAGTCTGGACCCCACCGACCTTCAACGACCTGGTGGCATGCCAGCCAGTTCGAGGCCGCGATAATAACGTGTTTCGATCATTAGCATACCATAGTAGGACCGCGCGCTCCAGTTTTTCAGCGACTCGTGCGGGCTGAGTTCCATGACATGTTGCATCGCGTCTTGGGCCTGGTCCATATCCCCCTGCAACGCATGCGCGGCGGCAAGAACCCGGTAAAGCGTGACATAACTGGTGGAAACCTTCAGGCCGGATTGTGCCGCGTGAATCGCCGCTTCGTCGTTTCCCATCAACAGATCGGCGGTTGCAGCCCCGCCGTCACAGATCAAATTATAAGGGTGGAACCGACCAAGGCGGCGGAACTTGGCAAAACATTCCAGAGCAAGGTGACCTTCCCCCATCCAGACATAAGACCAGCCGGAAAAGATCAGCAGGCGCAGGTTGAATGGCGCGCGCCGCAATGCGACGGCGACTGTATTGCGCAGCGCCAGTACATCCCGATCACGGAAAAAGCTTTCCAGCGCCAGACTGAGTTCAAGCAACGGCGTCTTGTTCGGTACTTGGCGGGCGGCCTCGGCCCAGATTGGGAGGTTTTTCAGCAGTGGTGCAAGCGAGGGGAACCCCATTGTTGTGGCGGATAGACCTACCGCGATCAATTCGCCATACGCCTCGGAAAATTGCGGTTCAAGATCGATGGCTTTCAGTTGATAGCGAATGCTGTTTTGGAAATTATTTTCAGAGACGTCGATATTGGTCATGAGCCCCTGCAAAAAGGCTTGCTCGGCCGTCAGTTCATCATCAGGAATGGCCGACAGACGATGCATTTCAATCTCGAGCAGCAGCCCGACGATCTGGCTGGTGATTTTCTCCACGGTTTCGTCTTGCCAGTCAAAGCTGTCGCCCAGATCACCGTCGAACTTTTCGGCCCAGATTTGTTGTCCCTCGGGATTTGTCAGGCGGGCTTCCAGACGCAGACGATCCTGACGCGTGCGCAGGGTGGCGCGTAAATTGTAAGCAGAAATTGTTGATTGCTGCCCGGTCGCGCCTGCTTCGATCCATTGCAGGGTGCCAAGATAGGTATCCAGATCTCCGGTCAGGCCGTCAGCCAGTTCCTGCAATTCCGGACGGGTGTCCGAGCAGGCAACAGGGGTAAGGGTCAGGCGTGGAATTCCGGCCTGCGATATGGCCGGGGCAGGAGTGGGAGCGGACGTGGATGTTGCGTTGAGAACCCGCGACCAGACCCGCACCGGGCGCACGATATTCTTAAGCTCAATCTCGCCGCCATCGTCAAAGGACGGTGTCAGCGTTCCGTCGAGGCTGGCATAGGCCGCATCCGAGATCAGTATGCCACTCGGGGTTGCCCGGGCTTCAAGCCGTGCAGCGACGTTCACGGCGTCGCCAAATACGTCGTCGTTCTGGTGAATGACGTCACCGGCGTGAATACCCATGCGCAAACGGAAAGAAGGATGATCGACCAACTTGTCCTGTATGTTCATGGCGCAGTTTACAGCGTTCACCGCACTGTCAAATTCAATCAGCCAGCCGTCGCCCATGAATTTGACGACCTTGCCATCATGTACCGCGCTGACGGGGGCGATAATGGACGATCTCATATCCTGAAGTTCTGACAGTGTTTTTTGTTCGTCGGCCCCCATCAAACGGGAGTACCCGACAATATCGGCAGCAAGAATCGCTGCCAGGCGGCGCTGCATCAGTAATATTCCTTTGGTGACGTATTGCAATTAACCGACGATAGGGCGGCGTTCACAGCAAGTCAAAAGCCAAACAACGGGTCGTCACGCCTCAGGCGGCTTTGTCGGGTCTTTGCCATTGGGATAGACAAGCCCTGCCGAAATCACCAGCTTGGCGGCGTCTTCGAC
>DAOUQK010000178.1 GCA_030625695.1 Paracoccaceae bacterium
GGATCAACCGGATTCATTTGCGACGGGCCGGTTGGACCGCCTTCGGCCCCCAGCAGATCATCAAGGAAATCCCCACCCGGCGCGGCATCGTCCAGCAACGCCATTGGATCAGGCGCATTGCCGGCCACTCCGGGTGATATTTGTTCGGCGGCGGCAGGGGCGGCAAGCATGTCGCCGATATCGGCCAGATCACTGGCGATATCGACCACCAGTTCATAGGTGCCGATGCACAGAACATCACCATTGTTCAGCGGTGTCGGTGTCTTGCCCAGAGGTATCTTGGAATAATTCAGAAATGTGCCGTTGGTCGACAGATCAACCACCAGGACATTGCCATTATGATCCTCAACCACACAGTGGTTCTTGGACAGCATCCGGTCAGGATCAGGCAACACGATATCATTGGACGGACCGCGCCCAAGGGTCATGCTGCCACCCTGCATCTGCATAGGTGCGGCATCACCGGGGATAGTGCCCGAGGACTGGAATTTGAGCGTGACCGTCATACCTATTCGTCAGCCGCCAACCAGAACCGTGAACTCACCTTTCAGGATCGTCCCGCCGCAGGCCCCCAAATCGCCCATTCTTGCCGCCGGTAGTTTGCCGATCAACACCGTCATTGATCCTTTGACAATCGGGTGCGGTGGTGCTGAGGCGTGCATGTCAGTAACCCGTGCGGCAGGCAATTTCCCCACCAGAACCGTGGGTAAACACGGCGGCATGATCGGCATTGGCGCCGGAGGTGCGGGCGGAACCACGATTAGCGGCACATTGCACAAGTGCAAATCGGTCAGTCTGGCTTGCGGTTGTCCCATGTCGTGTCCTCCCTATTCAGGCTTCGCCTATTGCGACCTTGCCGTTGCCGCCACGCCCAATATTCAGGGCACGATCAATCAACAGCTGGCCATGTTCCTCAAACTTATCAGAAAGTTCCCCCAACGCTACCATATTCATCGCAAACGCCGCGGTTTCCGACGCGCCCGCCGGGGCCGGATATTGCGCCAGATCACCCGGGCCCAATGTTCCATCGGCGTATAACACCGCCAAGGCGCAATTCACCGTGTCATCATCGACGTAAGCATGGTCCATCGAGCTGCGTGCCGCATCGCGATTTTCATCCGACGGGTTAAACACCCAGGTTTCCGACGCCACCAGCGAGGGCGGATCATCATCCGACCGTGGCCCGACATAATCACGCGCCGCCATACAGGCCCACCAGACCCGTTCACGCGGCGGCAACAGAATGGACAGCAGACGCAGCAGGTCGATCAGCGCGCCTTTCTCCTCCAACTCTTCCAACACCACAGCCGCCGGGGCGGTTGGCGGTGCGGTCAATGGCGTCTTGAGGATGACATTGGCACGCGACAAAAGCTTGGCCACCGGATCGGTGGAAAACTTTTCAAGATCCTTGAATTTATCTTTCATATCCATGCCACCTAGTTGATCAACGTCAAGCCGCCCTTAAGGGTCAGCATGCCGTCGCCTTTCACCGTGGTCATCGGACTTTTCATTTCTGCCATGCCATCAGCTTCGATTTTGATGATTGGCCCTTTTATCGTTACGCCTGAATTATCAATCTTGATCGACGATCCACCCACCGTCAGCTTAATCTCCATCGCTGCCTTGATCGCGATTTTGCCGGCTTTGACGTCTACCGTCATGTTGCCGGTTTTCACTGTGGTGGAATCGTTGCCGGTGATTGTCTTGGTGTGCTTACCTTCGATTTTTTGGGTTTTATCGGTCTTGATCTCCAGCACTTTACTGCCGGTTTCGATCTTGATTGTTTGGTCGCCCTTGGCAATTGTCAATTCCTGGTTGCCCTTGTCGATCTTGATCTCTTGATTACCCTTTTCGATCGTCTCGTAATGATCGCCTTCCTGAATCGTTTCGGTCACATGGTTTCTGACCACCTGACTTAGACTGCCTTCGTCGTCGTGCGCACCGGCGTCAATCTCGGGCTGACCGATGGTCACAACCGACTTGTTCTTGATCAGCATCTGATGATCTTTTTGCGCCTGAACCCGCATCATTTCTGCGTCGCCCTTATCGTCGAACATCAGTTCGTTATAGGCCTCGGCGTCGTTGACGTCTTTGGACGAATCCGTGCGGATACCCAGTTGGGTCTGATCTTCCGGGTACTTGTACGGCGGCATCGTCTCTTTGTTATAAAGCATGCCGGTACAGATTGGCCGGTCGGGGTCGCCCTCTTCAAACTGAATGACCACCTCTTGGCCCATGCGCGGCACCGCCACAAAGCCCCAGCCTTTGCCCGACCATGGTGTGACCACCCGGACCCAGCAGGTCGCATTTTCCGGGTATTTGTCCTTTTTACCTACGCGGTCCCAATGAAACAGAACCTTGATCCGCCCGTACTTGTCAGTCCAAATCTCTTCTCCGTCACTTCCAACAACCGTCGCCGTATGCAGGCCTGAGATTGCCGGCCACTCGGTCACCAATGGCGCGCGATACTGGTCCAACTTTGGGATTGCCCCAAAGGTGCAGGCATAGGCATCGCCCTTCATCTCTTCCGGGAAATCGGCGCGCAACGGCTTAAGATCATGGCGTAATTCCTGATCTTTATAGTCCGTATTGACCTGAAGGTAGTGCGTCGCATCCGTTACCAGATACTCATCATTCGCCGCCTTTTCCGGGTGTTCCTTAAGCTTGAAGGTATACCCCGTTGCAAGCGTGCGCACGGATGAGGCTCCACGCCAGCGCTTATGCTTGATGGCCTCGGCCTCTATCCGCACTCTTGCACGATCATCCCCCAGCCCGGTGTCAAGATAATGACCAGGATAGTCGTAAATCTCGAATTTCTTGTGGCTGTGACTACCCTTTTCAATCTTGTTGCTGACCATAAGTTTCGATGTTGGCGCCTCAAAATCATAGTCCTCCAAAGTCACCAAACCGCGTGTCAGGGCCTCTTCCTTGGCCCACTCGGCGATGTGATCTTCGCGTACCTTGCCAGATTCATCGCGGGCAATGAATTCGATGGTCCCGTTAATTGGCACCGGAGAATGGCCGCCGACGCCGTCAGTAATAACCAGTTCTTCGACCTTGTTGGCATCCATCTTGTTGTCGAAATAGAAGTACAGGCCCTCTTCTTCCAGCAGCCGACAGATGAAATCATAATCTGTCTCGCGATACTGCACGCAGTAATTCCGCGCCTGATACGTGCCGCTCTTGCGCCATTTCACGTCAGCTAACTCGTGCTCCGAAAACACTGCGTCAACGATTTTATCAACCGTCATTTTCTGAAAAATCCGGCAATTCTGCGTCCGGGTCAGCAGCCAGAACCATGGCCGCACTTCGGCCACGTATTGACCATAGCCATCAAAGAAGCCCTGATTTTCCACCGATATACAGGTACCGGTGAAAATCCGTTCCTTGTTGTCCATCGTTTTAAGGTGCACTGACATGGTGCGCCCAACAATGTCTTCTAGCTTGACAGCTTTGTTCTTTGACTGGAATTCGATCGTCGTTTCGGTCAGTTTGCTCAGGCCTTCGCGTACGATAGCCCGTTTCAGAAGAATGTCCTTGGCTTTATACGTGCCAGACATCCAGACGAGTGACTCTGCATGTGGCTTACTTTCGGCCATGATTATGTCCTTTCGCGTAAAATCGCGTCAGCCTGGAAAAATAGTCTTTAGTCTTAAATTTAATCATCCCTAGAGATCACCCAGCAAAGCGGCCAATTCGGCGTCGGTGTCGTCAATGTCGCCACCATCATCATCCGTATCGTCCGAAAAACCTGCCAGGAGGTCGTCCAGATCTATATCGTCGCCTGTTTCGTCGTCAGAGTCCACCTCTTCGGTTGGTTTTGCGACTGGTTCCGGCTTGGGCGGGGATGGTTTCGGCGGAGGTGCGCCGGTCCACGGCCCCAAAATTTCACCCCCTGCAAGGGACCCAAATGAGGTCAGCCGGATTTCATCCCGTCCCTTGATTCCGGCCACCGACATGATACCGCGAGTCACGGCCATTTCGATCTTGTCCAGCGTGATGTTGCGTTCGGTGCAGGGCAACGCCACCTGGTCGCCGTATTGATCATTTACAAAGTGGAACGGAATTTCGCCCAGCGCCATGATCTTGCCAAGCTCCATCGACGCGCCATTTTCCTTGAACGATTTGGCCAGAAGGATCGCCACCAAAACCGCCGGGTTGGCCCAAAGCATGCCCTTCAGTCCCACGGCCATGGTAAATTCTTCGAACTCAAATTCATAAATAGGTTCGGATTTGGCCCCATAGGGCCGACGCAGCATGAA
This sequence comes from Paracoccaceae bacterium, assembly GCA_030625695.1. GTDB lineage: Bacteria > Pseudomonadota > Alphaproteobacteria > Rhodobacterales > Rhodobacteraceae > NVQY01. The sequence goes on from DAOUQK010000178.1 coordinate 4,263, forward strand.
CCTTGGCGATACCAACCCCAGATGCCCGGCCTCGGGCATGGCGCGCAACGTATCCCACGCCTCGGCCACCAGTTTGTGGCGATCCTCTTTGGCGGTATCCAGAAACGTGGGCGTGATCGCAGCAATGAACGGCGCGTCCACATGAGCCGCTACCCGGGCGATACGGCCCAGCAATTCGGCATGCGGCGGGGTTTCTTCGAAGGTATAAAGCCCGATCAGGGCAGAATACCCGCCACGGCCAAATTCCTCGTCCAACGGCTCTTCGGTCAAAAGCCGGGCAAAACCGCTTGTCGCCAGATCATCGGCCGAGGCCAGATCGGCGGCAATCTCTTCTGCCGACACATCATACAGGATTACATCCAGCGTATCGTCGGTTTCGACAGACCGGGCAATCAGGTCGATCGACCGCCATTGTGCCTCAATCGATTGAAATTCCGGGTGGTGCAACACAAGGCGCATGGCCGACGACAACGCCTCGTCCACTGCACCCTTCATTGCCATGGCATCGGCGTCCGGGATCGCCCGGATATGCGGGCCGACAATGCGCGCCATCAGTTCGTCAATCGGCGAAGGCTGGGTCAATTTGGCTTCGGTATCGCCAATCAGCTTTTGAAAATCGCTGAGTTTGCAATCGGCGGGCACCGTATTGCCCGACGATTTGGAACTTGTCGGCGCCACGGGTTGCCCGTGTTTTTCACCCCAGGCCCTTAGTTGCTTGGCTGCATTCTCGGCCGTCGCCCCACTGGAAAGCTGACCTCGCAGGCTATTCAACTCGCCAAACAGTTCAACATTTTCATAAAGCTCGTCCGGGTGCAGATCGTCCAACCCGCCCAGTTTGACCGCAACCCCTGCCCCGTCCTTGCCAATTGGCAGAACCAGATCGGTGGCAAAGCTTTCGATCACATCTTCGGCGGTATCCGGGTCCAGCAGGATGGGCTTGCGATTGGCCAAAGCGTCGCCGGTTTCCATCACCCCACGCGCCGCGCGCCCGGTGAAATCACCTATGATCGCCATGCGGAACCTCTTGCGGTTTAGCCTCGAAGGTTCAGGGCGTTCAGCGCTCAGTTGACCATAAGCGAATTCAGGTTCTTCAGACATTGTAGCCTCCTTATCGGACGTGTCGGTGGCATCGTCGTCACCCAACCCACCCAGCAGATCGTCCAGATCGTCAGAGTTACCCGCCTCGTCATCCGCCCCGGTGTCTGCCAACAAATCGTCAAGACCGTCGTCGTCCCCAGCCAGATCACCCAACAGATCATCAAGATCGCTGCTAGTGCTGTCTTCATCACTTGCGCTGTCGCCCAGAAGGTCATCCAGTGCGTCATCATCACCGCCCAGATCGCCCAGCAGATCATCAAGATCGCTACCAGAGCTGTCTTCATCACTTGCGCTGTCGCCCAGAAGGTCATCCAGTGCGTCATCATCACCGCCCAGGTCGCCCAGCAGATCGTCAAGACCGCTGTCGGCGCTGTCTTCATCACTCGCGCTGTCGCCCAGAAGGTCATCCAGTGCGTCATCATCGCCGCCAAGATCACCCAACAGATTATCAAGATCGCTGTCGGCGCTGTCTTCATCACTTGCACTGTCGCCCAGCAGGTCATCCAGAGCGTCATCATCGCCACCCAGATCACCCAGCAGATCGTCAAGACCGCTGTCGGCGCTGTCTTCATCACTCGCGCTGTCGCCCAGAAGGTCATCAAGATCGCTGCTGGCGTCATTTTCGCCGCTTACCGTGTCTGCCAAAAGATCGTCCAGACCGGTATCTTCACCGTCACCCAGATCACCCAACAAATCATCAAGGTCTGCGTCATCGCCTGTGGTCACTTCAACCGACGATGTATCCTCACCGCCCAACTCAGCAAGAAGAGCATCTGGAGAGTCCTCTGCCGCCTCCGGCACCTCCACATCTGCTAGCCCGCTTAGTACATCGGCTGTATCATCGTTGTCAGATTCAGAGACCGGAACACTGGCGGCAAGGTCAGCCAACAGGTCATCGGTGGTATCCGCAACCTCTTCGGGCACCTCAATTTCACCCAAGCTATCCAAAGTATCGGCAGTTGTATCAATGGCCTCAACTTCCTTCGGCGCTGTGGCCACAAGGTCAGCCAGCAGGTCATCGGTGGCATCTTCCACCGCCTCAGGGACTTTAACTTCACTCAAACTGTCCAAGGCGTCGGTAGTAGTATCAACGACCTCGACTTCCTCCGGCGCTGTGGCCACAAGGTCAGCCAGTAAGTCGTCAGCGGTATCCTCAACCTCTTCGGGAACCTCAACACTACCCAAGCTGTCCAAAGCATCGCTGGTTGTGTCAATGGCCTCGACGTCCTCCGGCGCTGTGGCCGCAAGGTCAGCCAGCAGATCATCAGTCGTGTCTTCCACCGCCTCAGGCATTTCAACACTACCCAAGCTGTCCAAGGCATCGGCAGTTGTATCAACCACCTCGACTTCCTCCGGCGCAGCAGCGGCGAGGTCAGCCAGTAAGTCGTCAGCGGTGTCCTCAACCTCTTCGGGCACGTCAACTTCGCCCAAACTGTCCAGAGCGTCGGCAATTGTATCCTCGGCCTCGACATCCTCAGGCGCAGTGGCGGCGAGGTCAGCCAGCAGATCATCGGTGGTATCCTCAACCTCTTGCGGAACATCAGCCTCGGCAAGACTGTTGAGCGCGTCTGATGTTGTATCAACCTCTTCGACGGCTTCAGGGGCATTGGCCGACAATTCAGCAAGCGTATCTGTGGTCAAGGTGTCTGGCGCGACCTCTGGCAGTTCGGCGTTTCGCAACCCGTCCAAAGTGGCAGCGCTGCTGTCATCTGAAGGTTGGTCCACCACGGTTTGCGCAGACAAATCCGACAGGACATCATTCGTTACATCGCTTTGCGGCGCTTCGTCCGGGGCATTGGCCTTGAGGTCAGACAAAACACCTTCGGTTTTGTCCGGTTCATCAATATCCTCTGGGGTCAACGCCCGCAGGCTTTCCAAGGCTGCGGATTGATCGACCGACGCATCAGACGAAGATACCGCTGACAACAACGCTGGATCCGCCAGAATTGTCTCGATCAAGGTTTCGGCTCCGGCCTTGCCGTCCATATAGGCCATCAAATTGGAAAGTTGCGTTCGCGCCTCAAGCAAGGGGCGCAGGCCGTCAACCCTGGAAGCAATTGCGGCAGGCGAAAAATCGTCCATCTTTTCGAACGTCAGATCAACCGCGATATTGCCTTCGCCCGTCAGCGTATTGGGCACGCTGAACGCCGCACGCGGGGCCAT
>DAOUQK010000039.1 GCA_030625695.1 Paracoccaceae bacterium
TTGGCCCCGCGCAGCATGAACACGTCAATGATCACCGAACCGATGATGATGCTAAGCGTGGTAACAACCTGCGGCACCGACGCGCCGACCTTATAGACGGTCGGCGTGATATAGCCGTAAACCCCGGCGCCGACGATATTGGCAATGCCGACCACATACAGCGCCACAACCACCATATTGGCAGATTTGGCCCAAGGCACCACTGGGATACGGGACGAGCGATAGAACATCTGGAACGACAGGAAGGTGAAAACCAGCATCAGGTTCACAGCCGTGTTTTTGGCCGGCATGATACCAAGCGGTCCAAGCAACTTGTGATGGGTTCCGCCGAGGTTCTGGATTTCGGCGGTGGTCAGGATAAGAGTATGCGGCGTGACCCAGACCAGAAAACCACCAACAATCACGACGGCGATGTATTTGACGTACTTGGCATATTGCGCACCGCGATCGGTCCGCATCAGCCCTGACCACAGGTAATAATTCGCCGCCAGCATGATGGTGCCGATAAGCACCGCCTGAATGATGAACAGCCAGGCCAGAATGCCGCCCATCGCCGTGATGCCCATCTGCTGGCTATAGGCGTAAATCTCGGCCATCAGCCAGTATCCGGCGAACGGCAGCGGCAAGAAGCCAAGGATGGCGATGAAATTGGACGTATAGCCCATCCAATCATAATGCGCCTTTTTCACGGGGTCTTTCTCGGCCAGGAACATATAGGCGGCATAGCCCCCGACGATTGCCCCGCCGTAGGCGATATTGGCCAGGAACCGGTGCAAGTTAAGTGGGTTCCAAAGCGGATTGCGCGTCGCCTCCCACACGGTGCCGGTAATGGCCCCAGTTGGGTCGATCCCCGCGGGAGACATCATGAAACTGGCCCAGGCATTGGCAACAAACATCAGCGTCAGGCCAACTGTGTTCAGCACCAGGCCAATCGACATGTGGTAGTATTTGCGATTGCCGCGCCTCAGCGCATCCCAGGAATAGAAGTACAAATAGAGCGTGATGGATTCGAGCCCGAACAGCGCCGCATAAATCAGCATCTGGCCCCGGAACACCTTGATCATATAGCCCATTAGATGTGGGTAGAACACCAGCAGCGTCAGCAACAGTCCACCGCCCACCAATGCGGTCAGCGAATAAGCAGCCATGGTGATTTTCATGAACTCGCGCGCCATGTTGTCGAAACGGTCGTCACCCGTCACGACGCTCATGAATTCGGTGGCAATGGCAAACAGAGGCACGGCCAATACGAAGGCGGCAAGGAACAGATGCATCTGCGCCATCGACCAAGCCAGCGTACGGGCGGATATTCCGGCAACAACCGGATAATCCAGCCTTGAGGGTTTGGGCGCGCCTTCCAGTATGGTGTCCGCCTCAGCGGCGATCTCGGTCGCGGCGGCAGCAATCTCGGGCAGGAAAACCGCGCCAATTGCGGCGCACAAGGCAAAAAGAGGGATGGGCTTCATATCATTCCCATCCTTATTTCGGCATCAGGTCTGCACCCACAGGAAGACCCTGTGCCTGCATGATCGACATGTCGATAAAGTAGAAAAACCCGGTCCAGGCCAGTATCGCCACCACCAACACCAATAGATTGCGCCCTGTCATTACCACCCCTTAAGCCTAGTGAATCGAAATCACGCCGTGATCAAAGATCAGTAGCCACCAGAAGAAATACACCATCGCCGCAGCGGTCACGGTGAAAACCAGCTTGCCCAAAATGGTATTCTGTTTGTCTTTCCCCATGCGCCCCCGCCCTTTGCAGCGTCAGTCTGGCGATCAGAGAGACCACCTGGCGATCAGAGAGACCACAACCCGAATTAAGTGTAATTGACGAGCATCAAGAATTGCGAATACCCGTGGTTTTGGGCCGGGTCAGAACGTCACACCACAGGATTTGGAAATGCGCGATCTCAGTCGGGCCATGTAGGCCTCCATCGTCTCGCCCTCTTGTTGTGGTACCAAGAATATCAGCTTGGCCGCGACAATGTAGGGGCGGCGTTTCTTGCCTTCCCCCGGCGTCTCACTTATCAGAATTTCCCGAACAATCTCAACGCTTTTCATAGGGTTACTGCAGTATCTTGGCAGGGCCGCGTTGCTGGCATACCAATCGGCACTGTTGAAAATGAACAGCATGACAAGGGCCGTCAGGGAAAATACAACCAATATCCGTCTCATGCTCCGAGCTATAACGCCCCGGCCCGCCCGGACAAGCGTCAAGTCCGGTAAGAGGAAATTTTTACATATTTTAACATTTAGAAATAATTATTTACGATTTCCAAATCATCAGGAAACATCTGCCCGTCATCTGCAAAAGCAGCCAAAAATCATATTGATAGCCAGACGGGAAATCTGCCCAGTGACATCAGAAACAACCAGGCCCAAAGCGGTCAACAAATGCCAGACCTGCAATATCTATTCAGCGCCCGGGGGATTTTGCAATCACCTGACTGACGCACAGCACGAACTGCTCATCTACCAATCGCGCTATGCCAAATTGCGGCGCGGCGATACCATTTCAAGCCAGGACTTGCTGGTCTGGCCGGTCATCGCCATCGCTTCGGGCGTGCTTTCACTTCAGCATTTGCTGGAAGACGGGCGCAAAACCATTGCTGCTCTGTTCATGCCAGGTGACATTGTTGACATGCGTGGACAGGCAAACCGACATCACGGCTTCTTGATTGCCCTAGGCAAAACAGAAATCTGCCGCCTGTCGCCGACTGCGTTTGAGACGGCAATTGATCAAAACCATGATGCCCAGAAGGTCGCCTGGAATTCGCTGCGCAGCCAGACCTTTCGCGCCATGGACCATGCCGCCGATCTGGCCAAGAAACAAGCGATTGAAAAGCTGGCTTCGTTCCTGTTTGAATGCCGCCGCCGCCAGAAGGGTGGCAAGACAGGCAGGCGGGTTCATATCCCGGTGCGGCGCATTGATCTGGCTGACTATCTGGGGATGCAACCGGAAACTGTCAGCCGATGTTTCAAGGATATGGAACAGCGCAGCATCATCGCCATTGAAGGCCTGTCCGATCTTAAACTTCTGGACATCCCTACCCTGCGCCGTATTGCTAATGGCGACAAGCAATCGCAAAATCTGCGCCATACGGACAAAGACCATTTCAACGTCGTCAACAATGGCTAAAACCGGCATTCTGCTGGTTAATCTGGGCACCCCTGAGGCCACCGATTTTCGAACGGTACGCCGGTATCTGCGGCAATTTCTGTCTGACAAACGGGTGATCTGGTCACGCGGGCCCGTCTGGTGGCTGATCCTGAATGGCATCATCCTGACCCGCCGTCCCCGCAGCTTAGGCAGGGCTTATGATTTGATCTGGAACCGGGAGTTGGATGAAAGCCCGCTGCGGACGCACACCCGCGCGCAGGCGCAGAAACTTGCAGCCAGATTTGCCGAACAACCAGATATTACCATCAGTTGGGCCATGCGCTATGGCACCCCGTCCATTGACGAAGCCATTAAGCACCTGGCCGAAGCAGGCTGTGAACGATTGCTGCTTTTCCCGCTGTATCCGCAATATAGCGGTGCCACCACCGGCACAGCGATGGACGCCGCCTTCGACACCCTGAAAACGCTTCAGGCACAGCCATCCATTCGTTCAGTGCCGCCTTATTACGCGCACCCAACCTATATTCAGGCTTTGGCCACCAGTATCCGTGCGCATCACGCAACCCTGCCCTGGACCCCAGAGGTTACACTTGCCTCGCTGCACGGCTTGCCGGAAGATTTCATTGCCAAAGGCGATCCGTATCAGGCGCAGTGTGAAGAGAGTGTACACCTGTTACGCCAGGCACTGGGCCTTTCGGGCGAACAGTTGCTGCTAACCTATCAATCCCGCACAAGCCGTAAAATATGGATCGGGCCGGACACTGAGGAAACCCTTGTTCAACTTGCGAAAGACGGGGTTAAAAGCCTGTCCCTGGTTGCACCAGGATTTGCCGCCGATTGCATTGAAACGTTGGAAGAGCTTGGCCTGCGGGCCACCAGGCGCTTTTTGGCGGCGGGCGGCGAGAACATCACCCTTGTGCCCTGCCTGAACGCAAGCCCTGTTTCGATAGCCATGCAACAAATGCTGATAAAAGAAAACCTCTGGCCAGCCGGTGACAGTTCAACAGCCAAGACCTGAGCGCCCACCACCTCTTAGCTGGGAAGTGGCACAAAATGCCATCAGCCGACATTTGGGAAATGCGGATGTTGCCCCCCGCAGAATTGGCACAACGGGCTACGCTGTCGCGGCGTCTGGGACAAGGGTCTCGTTATACGAACAAATTCCGACCGGCCTTGCATAGTGGCGATGCAAACACCTGAACCATCCCTGATGGCCTCCTTGCCTTATTTTCCTGCTACGCGGGCTCTGGGTCAGGCCTAAGTTTCGAAATCCACGGCGCGTCCCTAATAATTTTGGCAATCAGCGCCGAGCGCTGTTCGGACTTGGCCCGCAGCGCGTCTATGCATTTGCCATCTCTGCGTGCTCTTTCCGGGTCTCCGTGTCGATCGGCTTGTAACGGTCGAGTTGTCCTTCCCACGAAAACCGGCGCATTGGTCTTCGAGGCAAAATGGCTGCCGGAGATCGACACGAAAAACAGGCTTGAGGGCGATTATTTCTGGTTCAAGGTGGCATTGCAGTTCTGAAGGAATGGACACCTTGGCACGACTTTGTTTGGTTGATTCCTGGACAGGGAAATTTAACAAAGCGTTTAAAAAATAGAGCGAGCAGTTGGTCAATAGGCTAACAAGCGCCGGCAACCGGGCTTGATGAAAACCGACCAAAGACGTGTTTTCATCAAGTCCGGTTGCAAAACGGATACTTTAAATCCCTTGCAGGGTAAGGCCCGTAATATCCGCACCAGAAAACAACCGCTTGGCAAAGTCGCGCGCGGCATGCGCCCATGCCGCTTTTTCCGCCGCTTCTTGCAGCCGGGGTTTTACCGCGTCATAGGGCAGAACCTCGCCATAAGTGCAGGCGTCCATGCGGATCACATGCCAGCCGAATTGGGTCCGCACCGGATCCACGGTAATTTCGCCGTCAGCCAGGTCGCGTAAAGCAGCCTCAAAGGCAGGAACCGTATCCCCGACCGTCAACTGACCAAGCGCACCACCATTGGATTTGGAATCACAATCGCTTTCAATGGCGGCCAGGCGGCTGAACTCTCTGGGGCTGTCGCGCAGAGTTTTTGTCAGCGCCAGCGCCTTGCGATGCGCGGCTTCGGTGGCGGTTGCATCCGCCGGGTCAGCGGCGATCAGGATGTGAGAGACCTCCCATAACGGCGGCGCCCGGAACCGGTCGGGTTCCTTTGCCCAAAGGGCGCGAATGGCTTCGTCCTCTGGGGGCTGCGGGACGATTTCATCCTCCAGCAAGCCACGGATCAGCGCATCGTCGTCCGTTTCAAAACGGCCTTTGCCAAGGCTCAGGGGGTCGCAGGCAATCTCGCGCCGCGCGGCCTCTTGCAGCATCAGGCTCCGAAGGGCCAATGCCTGTGCCGCCAGACGCCACGCCAGCCCGGGTTTGCCTTTTGGCACGTGGTGGTTTTGCGCCTCGGCAGCAATGGCCGTTGACGAGATAACCACGCCATTGACCACGATTTCAGGGAATAGTGCAGTGCTCATTACAGTTACTCCGCTGGTGTGTTGCGTGACTTGCCACGGCGCGAACGCACGATCTGATAACCGGGGCGGGTTGTAACGTAACGCACTGGGACAGACAGCATGTGCACCAACCGGGTGAACGGGAACACCAGAAAGATCGTCAACCCAAGGAAGATGTGCAATTTGAACACCGGAGCCACGTCCGCAATCTGGTCGGCCGCACCTGAACGGAAGGTCAGGATCATCTGCGCCCAAGACATGAACTTGGTCATCTCGTGCCCGTCAAGGTGCTGAAGCGATACGGCAATTGTGCCCATGCCCAGAACCAATTGCGCCAAAAGAAGCATCAGGATGGCAATATCCGCAAGCGATGATGTTGCCCGAATACGCGGATCAGTCATGCGTCGTTGCAACAGCATACCGCCACCAACCAGCGCCATAACCCCGGCAATACCGCCGGCCACAACGGCCAGTGTCTGTTTCGCACCGTGGCTGATGCCGATCGCATCAAAGATTTGGATTGGCGTGAGAAGGCCAACGAAATGTCCGGCAAAGATGGTCAGGACCCCGACATGAAACAGGATTGATCCGACAACAAGTTGTTTGCGCCGCAATAGCTGTGAGGAAGAAGTTTTCCAAGTGAACGGAACGGTTTCATATCGTGCAATCGATCCGAAAACCATCACCGTGATGGCGATGTAAGGGAAGATGCCAAAGATAAAGTTGTGCATGTGAGTTTCCTTTATTCAGCCGCTGCAGGCGCTGGGTTGATCGGAACATCCATTTTTGTGAGCATGTCGCGCACCTGAGGACAGTCGGCGTTTGGATCGGCGCCAAAGGTGACTTCGCTGTCCTGCCAGACCTCATCCAGTGCCTCGAGATCGGTTGGATCATCGTCAGGCACCGCAAGCATTTCACTGACCGCCCCCTGATCCGCCGTCGCACCAGACAATTGCAACAATGCCGCGAACACCGCGTTATAGTTGCTTTCGCGGCGCGTCAGCCGCACGTTGAGCGTTTCCAGAATATGCGCCGCATCCGCAAGCACATCGCGCATCTCAGAGTCCGACCGCAGCGACAGATATTCCAGCAGCACCGGCAGGTGATCCGGCAACTCGGTGCTGACCGGGTCAAACCCGGCATCGCGGTAGGTTTCAACCAGCGACACCATCGCCCCGCCGCGATCCCGGCTTTCGCCATGAATATGCTCAAACAGATTAAGCGACAGGGTACGCGAGCGGTCAAACAGCATCACGTATTCTTCTTGCAGTTCATAGATGTCGCGGCTTGCCAACGCTTCGACAATGGGCCGCAATGCCCGTTGCATGGCATCGCTCAGCCGATCATCCGCAGTGAGAACGTCATCGATTTCCGGCATCGCCTCTTGCAGCTCAACCGAAGGATAGCTGAGCAGCAGCGACAGTGATTTTAACGTCCGGTCCATTAGAATGTCTCCTCTGGAAGAGTGAAGGTTCGTACCTTTTTGCCGCCAAACATGGTGCCTTTGTTCATCGACCCGGTCGAACAGCCATTGCCATCGGTGAAGCCACAGCCGCCGCGAATATCATAGGCGGATTCGGCCTGTTCGCGGTGGGCGGTCGGGATGACAAAGCGGTCTTCGTAATCAGCCAAAGCCATGATTTTGTACATGTCTTCGATCTGAAGCCCGGTCAGGCCTACCTGTTCGGCCAGCCCTTCGTCCCGCACACCATCAACGGTCAGGGACCGCATGTAGCCGCGCATTGCTGTCATCCGCTCAAGTGCTGTCACCACCGGGGCTTCGTCTCCGGCGGTCAGCATGTTGGCAAGATATTGCACCGGTATGCGCAGACTGCGAACATCCGGCATACCGCCGACGCTGTTTAACTGACCGGCCTCGACCGCGTTCTGAATTGGCGAAAGCGGCGGAATATACCAGACCATCGGCAACGTGCGATATTCAGGGTGCAGCGGGAACGCCACTTTCCATTCCATCGCCATCTTCCAAATCGGGCTGTTCTGCGCGCCTTTGATCCAGTCGGCAGGCACGCCGTCAGCTTTTGCCTGGGCAATCACTTCGGGGTCGTTCGGGTCAAGGAACACGCCAAGCTGGGCATCATACAGATCGGTTTCGGCGTGGGTGGCTGCCGCCTCGGAGATCTTGTCCGCGTCATATAGCATCACCCCCAGATAACGGATGCGACCGACGCAGGTTTCAGAGCAAACCGTTGGATTGCCGCTCTCGATGCGCGGATAGCAAAAGGTGCATTTCTCGGATTTGCCGCTTTCCCAGTTGTAATAGATCTTTTTGTAGGGACAGCCCGACACGCACATGCGCCAGCCACGGCATTTTTCCTGATCAATCAGAACAATGCCGTCTTCTTCGCGTTTATAGATCGCGCCGGAGGGGCAGGAAGCCACACAACTAGGGTTAAGACAATGTTCACACAAACGCGGCAAGTACATCATAAAGGTGTTTTCGTACTCCCCGTAAATGTCCCTTTGTACATTCTCGAAGTTATAGTCGTTCTTGCGTTTCTCGAACTCACCACCAAGAATTTCTTCCCAGTTCGGGCCCTTGGTGATCTTCTCCATCCGCTTGCCGGTGATCTTGGACCGGGGGCGTGCGGTTGGGAAAGCCGGCATGTCAGGCGCCGATTTCAGGTGGTCATAGTCAAAATCAAACGGTTCGTAATAATCGTCGATTTCGGGCAGATCCGGGTTGGCAAAGATGTTCGCCAGAATGCGCCATTTGCTGCCCTGTTTAGGGTGCAGTTTGCCGTTCTTTGAACGCGCCCAGCCGCCATTCCAGCGTTTCTGGTTTTCCCAGTCCGTGGGATACCCCAGACCCGGCTTGGTTTCGACGTTATTGAACCACGCATATTCAACGCCTTCGCGACTGGTCCAGACGTTTTTGCAGGTGACTGAACAGGTGTGGCAGCCGATACATTTATCAAGGTTCAGCACCATACCGATTTGGGCTCGAATTTTCATTCCGCTGCCTCCACTTTGGTCGCCGTTTCAGACACTGGCGTGTCCATCCAATCGACGTTTCTCAATTTACGAACGATGACAAACTCGTCGCGGTTACTGCCCACGGTGCCGTAATAATTAAAGCCGTAACTCAGTTGCGCATAGGCCCCGATCATATGGGTGGGTTTCAGGATTGCGCGGGTCACCGAATTGTGGATGCCACCGCGAATACCGGTCTTTTCAGAACCCGGTGTGTTCACGATTTTTTCCTGCGCGTGATACATGAACAGGCTGCCCTCTTTGATCCGCTGGCTGACCACCACACGCGCCGTCAAAGCACCGTTGGTGTTATAGGCCTCGATCCAGTCGTTATCGACCAGACCGGCCTTTTTGGCATCAATCTCGGACATCCAGACCACCGGACCACCCCGGTTCAGCGTCAGCATCATCAGGTTGTCGGAATAGGTGCTGTGAATGCCCCATTTCTGGTGCGGCGTGATGAAATTCAGCACCACATGCGGCTCGCCAACGTCGCTGTTCACTGCCTGTGTGATTGTCTTGAGATCGACCGGAGGTCGGTAGCTGACAAAGCCTTCGCCAAAGGCCCGCATCCACAGATGATCCTGATAAAGCTGTTGTCGCCCGGTCAATGTGCGCCACGGGATCAACTCATGCACGTTGGTGTAACCGGCATTATAACAGACCTCTTCGCTCTCAATCCCTGACCATGTGGGCGAGGAAATGATTTTGCGCGGTTGCGCCGCAATGTCGCGAAAGCGGATTTTGGTGTGATGCGCGCCTTCGGCCAGATGCGCATGTTCACGCCCGGTTGGTTTCTCAAGCTCGTGCCAAGCCTTGACGGCAACTTCGCCGTTGGTTTCAGGAGCAAGCATCAGGATCATCTCGGCCGCTTCAATCGCGGTGTTCAGTTTCGGCTGGCCCTTGCTGACGCCTTCCTCGGTAACAACTCCATTGAGATCGCGCAGGTGCTGCACCTCAATCTCGGTGTTCCAGTTGATGCCTTTGCCACCATTACCCAGTTTATCAAGAAGTGGACCAATCGCGGTGAACTTTTTGTAAAGATTGGGATAATCCCGCTCAACCGCCACATAGTTCGGTGCAGTTTTGCCTGGGATCAGATCACATTCACCTTTCTTCCAGTCTTTCACATGCGGCTGGGCAAGTTCGCCCGGCGTGTCATGCAAAAGTGGCAATTGCACGATGTCGGTCTCAACACCCAGGATTTCAGGGGCCACTTCCGAGAACTTTTTGGCGATTGCCTTGAAGATTTCCCAGTCCGATTTACTTTCATACGCCGGATCAACTGCCGCCTGAAGCGGGTGGATGAACGGGTGCATATCCGAGGTGTTCAGATCATCCTTTTCGTACCAGCTGGCGGTAGGCAGCACGATGTCGGAATAAACACAGGTGGTCGACATCCGGAAATCAATCGTCACCAGCAGATCGAGTTTACCCTTGGGCGCTTCGTCATGCCATTTGGCCTCTTTCGAGAGCACTTTGCCTTCTTCGCCAAGGTCCTTTCCAAGCACGCCATGTTGAGTGCCAAGCAGATGCTTGAGGAAATACTCATGCCCCTTGCCCGATGATCCAAGCAGGTTCGAGCGCCACACAAACAGGTTGCGCGGCCAGTTTTCCGGCGCATCCGGGTCTTCGCACGACATTTCCAAATCACCGGATTTCAACTGCTCGGCGACATATTCCGGGATGGCTTTGCCCGACTCTTTGGCGGCTTTGGCCACCTCAAGCGGGTTGGTTTTGAGCTGCGGAGCAGACGGCAACCAGCCCATGCGTTCCGCCCGGATATTGTAGTCAATCAGGCTGATATCCCAATCGCCCTTGGGGGCGGTTGGTGACAGAATTTCACCCGCCGACAGCGTTTCATAGCGCCATTGATCAGAGTGAGCATACCACGCGGATGTGGAATTCATGTGCCGCGGCGGACGGTTCCAGTCCAGCGCAAAGGCCAGCGGTTGCCAGCCGGTTTGCGGGCGCAGTTTTTCCTGCCCCACATAATGCGCCCAGCCGCCACCTTCTTGGCCGATACAACCGCACATCACCAGCATATTGATGATACCACGATAGTTCATGTCCATGTGGTACCAGTGGTTCAGGCCGGCCCCCAGAATGACCATCGACTTGCCCTTGGTTTTTTCCGCATTACCGGCAAATTCACGGGCAACAGCGATGATTTTATTCGCTGGCACGCCGGTGATTTTCTCGGCCCAGGCCGGTGTATATGGCAAGTCTTCGGAAAAGTCCTTTGACGCCCATTCGCCGCCCAATCCGCGATCAAGCCCGTAGTTGGCGCAAAACAGGTCAAATACCGTAGCAACCAAAACGTCGCGGCCATCGGCCAGTTTGACCTTTTTGACCGCGACATTACGGGTCAGCACATCAGGGTGATCACATTTGACAAAATTCTCGGTCGCCTGACCGCCGAAAAACGGGAAATCCACGCCAACAACTTCGTCATAATCTTCTTCAAGGATATGACTGAGGCGCAGCTTGACGTCTTTCTTTTTGGCGCGCTCTTCAAGGTTCCATTTACCCTCTTCGCCCCAGCGAAACCCGATTGAACCATTGGGCACGACCACGTTGCCTGTCACCTCGTCAAACGCGACGGTTTTCCAGTCCGGGTTGTTCTTTTCACCCAGGTTTCCTTTGAAGTCATCGGCGCGCAGCATCCGGCCCGGCACCAGTTTGCCGTCCTGTTCATCCAATACCACCAGATTTGGCATATCGGTGTATTTACGCGCGTAATCCTCAAAATAAGGAGCCTGCCGGTCCAGGTGATATTCGCGCAGGATCACATGGCCCATCGCCATCGCAAGGGCTGCATCGGTGCCCTGTTGCGGGGCCAGCCAGATGTCACCGAATTTGGCGGCTTCTGAATAGTCCGGGCAGATCACGGCGGATTTGGTGCCGCGATAACGTACCTCGGTATAGAAATGCGCGTCAGGGGTACGGGTTTGCGGCACGTTACTGCCCCAGAGCAGCAGGAATCCGGCGTTGTACCAGTCTGCGGATTCAGGCACATCGGTCTGTTCGCCCCATGTCTGAGGGCTGGCTGGAGGCAGGTCGCAATACCAGTCATAAAACGACATGCAGGTGCCGCCCATCAGGCTGAGGTAACGGCTGCCGGCCGCATAAGACACCATCGACATTGCCGGGATCGGAGAGAAACCAAACACCCGGTCAGGTCCGTGTGTCTTGGCGGTATAGGCGTTGGCGGCGGCGACGATTTCAGTGGATTCGTCCCAAGTGGCCCGCACAAATCCGCCCTTGCCGCGGCTTTCGACATAAGACGCCCGCAGGATCGGGTCGTTTTGCAATTTCGTCCACGCCTGAACCGGCGTCAATGTTTTGCGCAATGAGCGCCAGGCGCGCATCAGATTGCCTCGGATCAACGGGTTTTTCACCCGGTTCGCGGAATAAAGATACCAGCTATAGGAAGCGCCCCGGGCACAGCCGCGCGGTTCGTGGTTGGGTATGCCTGCGCGGGTGCGTGGATAATCCGTCTGCTGGGTTTCCCAGGTCACAATCCCGGATTTCACATAAATCCGCCAGCTGCACGAGCCAGTGCAATTCACCCCATGCGTCGAGCGCACGATTTTATCATGCCGCCAGCGATTGCGATAAACGTCTTCCCAATCCCGGTTTTCGCGGGTGACTTGCCCCCATCCATCGGAAAATTGTTCCAGTTCCTTGGGTTGAAAAAAGTTCAGTCTGTCGAGCAGATGGCTCATAGGGTTATCTCCTGAAATAGGCTGACCTGCCCCGACGATTGCCGGGGCAGAATAGAATGCGCTCTTTAGGGGTTCTTGATATAGGCGCCGGGGCGCAAATAAAACCACCAGTTGATCACGATACAAAGCGTATAGAAGGCCGCGAAACCATAGAGCGCCAGCTCGGGTGTGCCCGCCTTCATCTGTTCGCCAAACACTTTGGGGATGATGAACGCGCCATATGCGGCAACCGCTGCGGTCCAGCCCAGAGCAGGACCGGCCTGTTCCTTGTCAAACACCATGGCGATTGTGCGGAAGGTCGATCCGTTGCCCACACCAGTTGCGGCAAACAGGATCAGGAACAATACCATAAACGGCAGGAACACAGTTTCCGGTGTCGCCGAGTTATAAGCAACGTTCAGTAGGTACGCGAGGCCAAGAGCCGAGCCGACCATGACAACTGAAATGATCTGCGTGACTTTTGCGCCACCCATCTTGTCAGCGATCATGCCGCCAACCGGGCGGATCAGCGCGCCGATAAACGGTCCCATCCAGGCAAACATCAACGCGGATGGCCCGTTTGGATTGACCTGGTCGTGGGTCATTACTCCGTCCACCATCAGGTGCTGAAAGCCGAACACCACTTTAATGGTCAGCGGGAACGCCGCTGCGTAACCGATGAATGATCCAAAGGTCATCACATAGATCACGGTCATCGCCCAAGTGTGCTTGTTGCCGAAAATCTTATACTGACGCGTCAGGTTTTGCCCGACAGCACCAGGGATCAGTTTCAGCAGAAACACCGTTAACGCGATCACGATGGGCAGAACGATCCATTTCGACACACCCATGCCAGACGCTGGCAAACCGCCAGCAGTGGCAGGCAGCATCAGCCACAGACCAAAAGCCGCAGTCGCAAAGCCAATCAGCAACATGCCGGTAATGGTGGCAAACGCACCAATGGGTCCGGGGATGTTGGGCGAGACGTGTTCATCGCGGATGTTGTTCATGAATGCCCAGCCGAGAATAGCCAACGGCACCAGCGCAATCAGCCAGACATACCCGGCGTTCTGGATATAGGTCTCGGTACCGGCCGGAATTTTCCCGATCAGCGTACCCGAGGTATTCACCAAATTACGTGAGGCACCACCAAACAATCCGAAGGTCATCACCAAAGGGATAACGATCTGCATGGTTGTCACGCCAAAGTTGCCCAGACCCGCGTTCATCCCCAGCGCATAACCCTGCACCTTTTTGGGATAGAAAAAGCTGATGTTGGACATGGATGAACTAAAGTTACCACCGCCAATACCTGACAGAAACGCCAGAATCTGGAACTGCCACAATGGTGTGTCCGGATTGGACAAAGCATAACCCGCCCCAATCGCCGGGATCATCAGCAAGGCTGTGGTGAACACGATGGTATTTCGACCACCGGCAATTCGAATGAAGAACGTCGATGGAATACGCAGGGTGGCACCGGTCAGACCGGCAATCGCACCAAGGGTGAACAGTTGCGATTTCTCAAAGTCAAAGCCAAGGTTGATCATCTGAACGGTGATGATCCCCCAATAGAGCCAGACCGCGAAACCAACAAGCAGACTGGGGATCGAAATCCACAAATTGCGCGTGGCAATGGATTTCCCCGTCGAGGCCCAATAACTCTCGTCCTCGATTTTCCAGTTTCTTAGATCTTGTGCCATTTATTTCCTCCTCAGTGAGGTTGGGGCGGGCCAGTGCGGCCCGCCATCTTGATTAGATTTTCTGGTCGTGTGTCTTGTTGTAGTCGGCCACGACCTGGGCCGAATGGCGCAACGCTTCGTTGGCGCGATCTGCCTTGATTTGCAGCAATTCCATGCTGGCCTTTTCAAACAACGCCTTTTCTTCGGCCTCTTGTTCAGGGCTGAACCTAAGAAAGAAGGTCAGGACAGAGGCAATGGTCACAACCACACCGATGGTGAAGAAGACATCGTTCCACTCCATCGCGCCTTTGAACAGAAACCCTGCGGCTACGGCACCGGCGTTACCGCCCGCCCCAACCACACCGGCCACGGCACCAAGCGCTTTTTTGTTGATGAAGGGCACGACGGAATAGGTGGCACCCTCGGCCATCTGGGTGAACAGCGAAAAGACGATCAGCATCGGAATGGCCAGGAACAGTACGCTCATCTGGCTAAAGATCATCAGCGCGATACCTTCGCCCAGAAGAACGATGAACAACCAGAACGCCCGCCCTCTCAATCCCCAGATATGGCCAAAGTTATCGCCAAATATACCACCCAGGGTCCGGGCAAAGATGTTCATCAGGCCAAACGAGGCCGCAATGGCACCTGCCGTGACCAGATTGACGTTAAAGTAGTCGTAAAAGTAGAGAGCAGCTGTGTTGTTGACGGTCAGCTCGATACCGAAACATGCCCCGTAGATCAGGAACAGTATCCACACGCGGTAGTCTTTCAGCGCGTTGAAGTAATCCCCGGTGACTTGCTTCTTTTCAGGCATCAGGCCTGCTGCGCGCAATTCCCTGAAGTTCCCGTTAGGCGTGTCTTCGGTCATGAAGTAGTAGGCGATACCGACAAAGAAAATAACGATACCAACAGCTACCATGGTCATGCGCCAGGCCTGAGCATCCGTGAACCCAAACCCAATTACAAACCCCGAAAAGATCAGCGGCATAACGATCTGGGTGACGCCACCGCCAAGATTACCCCAGCCCGCGCTGGTGGCGTTTGCAGTGCCTACCACATTGGGCGCGAACATCATCGACGTATGATATTGGGTGATGACAAATGAGGCCCCGATGATGCCAATCAGCAGCCGGAAAAACAGAAAGCTTTCAAAACTGTCGGCCAGTGCGATGCCTGCAACCGGGAAAGCGCCAAATACCAACAGGTATGTATAGGACAGCCGAGGCCCGATCCGATCACATAGCCAGCCGATGAAAAAACGCGCAAAAATGGTCACCGCTACCGAGGCGATGATGCTCCAGCCGACCTGAGATTTCGTGAGGTTCAATTCATCGCGCACAATGATCATCAGCGGCGCAATACCAAACCAGGCAAAGAACGCTCCGAAGAACGCAAACCACGTCATGTGGAATGTACGTATCTGCACCCGCCTTACGTCAAAGAAGTTTCCCCATAGGCTTGTGGCTTTGTTAGGTATCTCCATCTGCATTCCTTTGGTTCATCGAGCAAAGATGCTTCGATTTAGAGAGGTTCGTAAGCGGTGCAGAGGTTTCGGATATTGATCCAAATCAACGAAATCAGCGGACCAACAGAAATATTTCGAATGTTACCATTTCTTAAGCACATGAAATAATTCATCAAACATCAAGTTCCATTATTCCTGATGACATCCCAACAAATATTAACTATCCGCTTGATAAATATCAATTGCGAGAATGTTTACATCATGCGGACCGCCGACATCCCCAAAATCCGAGAGTTGCCATTATTTTCCGATATGGATCAACAGACCTTTGATTCTCTGGTGCGGGGGGCCTATGTGCAAAATTTCCCACCGCAGGTCGATCTGATTACCGAGGGTGATTCGCCCGATTTCCTGCAAGTTGTAATCGAGGGCGGTGTTGAGCTTTTTGCCTCATGGGACGGCCGCGAAACCGTCATGGCGACGGTTCACCCTGTTTCGACGTTTATCCTTGCTGCAACCATGAAAGACGTACCTTACCTGATGTCCGGCCGCACGATTGCAAAATCTCGTGTGATGTTGTTACCGTCACGGGACGTGCGGTTGGCGTTTGATACCGACAATTCCTTTGCCCGCGCCGTGGTCACCGAACTGGCAGAATGCTACCGGGCGGTGGTGCGCAATTCAAAGGATTTGCGGCTGCGGTCATCTGTTGAAAGATTGGCCAATTATCTGATTCGCCATGCTGGAAGAGCGGATAGAGATGGTCGATATGACCTCAATATCGGAAAACGCCGCCTGGCATCTTATCTTAATATGACGCCTGAAAACCTGTCACGGGGGATCAAATTACTGCAGGGTAATGGTGTCAGAATAGATGGCTCCTGCGTTCACATCACCGATGCTGACGCTCTTGCAAAATTTGCAAAGCCAGCCACCCTGATTGACGGCCCTGCAGAGGAAATGTCACCGGAACAATGGATATAGCGACACTGTCACAGG
>DAOUQK010000040.1 GCA_030625695.1 Paracoccaceae bacterium
CTGGCCATGCTGCCGGTGGAAAATTCGACCTATGGGCGGGTGGCGGATATTCATTCGCTGTTGCCACAGTCAGGGCTGCACATCATCGAAGAGGCGTTTGTGCGGGTGCATATCAACCTTCTGGGCGTGCCCGGCACCAAGTTATCAGAAGTCACCCACGCGATGAGCCACACGGTTTTACTGGGGCAATGCAAGGATTTTCTGCAACAGCACGCCATTCACCGGATCATTGGCGCAGATACTGCCGGATCAGCCAAACAGGTTTCACTGGCGGGTGAACCGGCCACGGCGGCGCTTGCCAGTCCACTGGCCGGCGAGATTTACGGGTTGGATGTGCTGGGCGAACATATCGAAGACAACGCCAACAACACGACACGGTTTTTGATCATGTCGCGAGACTCTGATTTTGCCCGACGCGGCGAACATGGGATGATCACCAGTTTTGTCTTTCAGGTTCGCAACATTCCGGCAGCACTTTATAAGGCGATGGGTGGGTTTGCCACCAACAGCGTCAACATGATCAAACTGGAAAGCTATATGCTTGACGGGTCATTCACGGCGACGCAGTTTTATGCGGATATCGATGGGCACCCGAACGACGCGAATGTACAACTGGCGCTGGACGAGTTGGATTATTTCACCACAAATATCGAGATTTTGGGTGTTTATCCTGCCGATCCGGGGCGGGATTAAAAAGATCGCACCGTAGGGTGTGCATTTTGCGCACCGCTCGACGGCAAATCACTGTCAGGAAAAGGTGCGCAAAATGCGCGCCCTACGCCATGCGACTGTGCCGGTCTTCCATGTTCTTGGCGTATTCAGCAACTTTCCGTTTGAACCGTTTGGTCAGGTTGCTTTTGGCCAGTTTCAGCGATTGCATCAGCAGTCGCGCAGGCAGGGTTTTTGGCGCCAGTTTCAACGTCACTGACAGGCGGGTACGCCCGGACGACAAGGCCAGAAGATCCAAGGTCAGAACGCCACCTAGTCCCTGGTTTTCCGCCTCGAACCGCATGGCATCAGGCGCATCAAATTCAGTCAGGGACAGCTTGATATCCTTTTTCTTGCCGCGCATGATAAACTGGGCATCCCAAGCCATACCAACGGCGACGGCCTCGTGCTCTCCCACCCGCTGAACCTCGATACCGCGCCGGATGGCCGAGCGTTCGTAAGTTTCGAACTCGGACAACATGGCAAAAACATCACCGATCGGCGCTTCGATATCTTCGTTGCTTGAGAACTTCATGGGGGCGGCCTGCTTTTCGGTTTGGGGCAAAATCTTGTCGGCTCGGACACTCGACTTAATCGAGGGTATCTGCAAGCCAGTTATCCAACAAAAAATGCGCAATTGCACCCTTTCGGGCGGGTTTCATAACCGGGTGTTCCCCGGCAAACACAGTCATCATCTCGTCCCGCGTTACCCAACATGCGTCCTCAATCTCAACCGGATCAATGGTCAGATCACGCGACAAAGCCTCGCCCGCGCAGCCGATCATCAGCGACGCCGGGAACGGCCAAGGCTGGCTGGCCAGATAGCTGACAACACCGACCTTGACCCCTGCCTCTTCCATCACTTCGCGCCGAACAGCAGCTTCCAGCGTCTCTCCCGGCTCCAGGAACCCGGCCAATAGCGAATACATGCCTTCGGGCCAGCCTGGCGAGCGGCCCATCAGAACCGAATTGCCATGCGTGATCAGCATGATCACCACCGGGTCTGTACGCGGAAAATGGTGACCGCCACAATCGGGGCATGTCCGTTGCCATCCGGCGTGTGACACGCGACTTTTGATGCCACAAACCGAGCAAAACCCGTGACCGACGTGCCATGACATCAGCGCCCTGGCAGTGGCCGCAAGTTCGGCATCGCGCGGGCTGAGCCGCGACATGAGGCGGCGCAATTCGGCAAAAACCTGGGTTTCCGCCAATTGTGGGTGATGCTGCTCGGAAGGGTCCAGAAACTGATTCAGCGAGGTTTGGTCAAGGTCATCCGGCGTCCAGGATGAAATGTCAGTGGCAAACAGCGGTGATGCATCGTCATCGAACCCAAGAAACAGCAGCATCCCATCTGCACCCGGTAATCCTGCGTTCAGGACCGCGTGATCCAGCGGCAGGAACGCCAATTCATCGCGCGCGGCCCCCTGAACCAGCGGTTTGCCGCGCCACAGAACCAAACACCGCGCCTTGGTATCTGCGCGGGCCTTGGCAAGAGCTGCATCATCGGCGCGAATATGCGCCGCCCGGTTAAGGCCCGAACCGCCAAAAGTCACAGTTTCTGCATGTTTCATGCGGATTCACTTTCAATAAATTACCGACAAAGCAACAGAAACAGAGCTAACCCAGTTTGTTCACGACTGCCATGGACGATGGCGCGAAATTGGGCAAGCGCCACGTCGATGTGATGCAATGGCGGGTCGCAGATAACACAAATGTGATCCTGTCTAGCGCTATTATTACGCTACCAACTGTGATCTCATCTTAATAGATGGAACGGCCCTTTACCGGGTGCGCGAATTGAGGTGCCCGATGACTGAGTTGCTGGAGTCCTGTTTTGGATTCTGAAATCAAGCCTTCGAAGGAAATTCCAGACGCAAGCCGGGTAAACCTGCGGCTGCTGGCGACGTCCGATTTGCATATGCACCTTACTGGCTATGACTATTATGCTGACTGCGTTGATCCCTCAACAGGTCTGACCCGCACGGCCACATTGATCCAGGAGGCCCGCCAGAAATCAGCCACCAACGGTGGGCTGACCTTGTTGTTTGACAATGGCGATTCGCTACAAGGGACCCCGTTTGGCGACATGGCTATTCGCGCCATTCGTAACCCTGACCAGCCACATCCGTTGATGCAATCTTTCAAACACCTGCGATACGACACCATCGGGCTTGGCAATCACGACTTCAATTTTGGTCTTGATCCGCTGCTGGCCATTCTGGCTCAGGCGCCTTGTCCGGTGGTATGTTCTAACCTGCACGGGGCCGATGGTCAGACCTTACCCGGGGTATCGCCTTATTGTGTACTGGACCGGGAGGTTATGGTGGATGGTCAGACGTGCCCGCTTCGGGTTGGCGTTCTGTCGTTTCTACCGCCTCAGACGATGCTGTGGGATGCGCATTTGCTGCAAGGTCGGGTGATCGTTGGTGATATTTTCAAGGCGGCGCGCCGTGAAATTGCTGCGTTGAAACAACAGAGCTGCGATGTGATTGTCGCGCTTGCGCATTGCGGCCTTGATGAAGCACCCGCTTATGAAGGAATGGAAAACGCCGTTTTACCATTGGCGGCACTGGATGGAATAGATGCGATCATCGCCGGCCATACCCATCTGCATCTGCCGGGGGGGGATCATCCGAACCTGGAAAATGTCGATGCAGAGGCCGGGTCGGTGCACGGCAAGCCTACGGTGATGCCGGGCACTGCCGGGTCTCACCTTGGGGTGATCGATCTTGAGCTTACAGGAGGGCATGAAAAATCATGGGTGGTCGACAAATTCGACTGCGCCCTGCATCCGGTATTGCCCGACAGCAATAGTGGCAGTCCAAACCAGCCTACCGTCGAAGATCCGGTTCTGTCCGCGCAATTGGCCGCAGGTCATGCAGAAACCCGCGCCAGCCTGAGCCGACACATCGGCGTGTCAGACCATTCTTTGCATTCCTATTTCTCATTTTTCGCACCGGACCGGTCGCTGGCCGTTGTCGCGGCGGCACAGGCCTCGGCGTTGCGTCCATTGTTAGTGGCGACTGATGCGCATAAATTGCCGTTACTTTCGGCCGCTTCGCCCAGCAAGTTTGGTGGCCGTTCGGGCCCGCGCGACTTTACCGACATACCTGCGGGCAACCTTACCTTGCGCCACATTATGGATTTGTATGCTTTTCCCAACGAATTACGGGCGGTTATTGTCACCGGACGCCAGATAATCCAATGGCTGGAACATTCCGCACGCCAGTTTCATCAGATCACCCCCGGCACCTTGGGTTCGGCTTTGGTGGACAGGACGGTTCCCGGGCATGACTTTGACGTGCTGCATGGGCTCACCTGGCAAATCGACCTGTCCGTCCCTGCCCTTAGTACCTCAAATACCTCTTATAGTCGCATTTTCGACGTCCGCCACGGCGACAAACCAATCCAACCGGACCAACAGTTTGTTGTCGCCCTGAACAACTACCGCGCCAATGGTGGTGGCGGTTTCGACTTCCTGAAAGACGCAAAGCCAGTGGCGCTTCCTTGCCTGAATATCCGCGATCTTCTGAGCGACTACCTGTCCGGAAAACTGGCCTCGGACCCCTTTGCCGACACCCCGTGCGCCTGGAGGTTCAAGCCAATGCCAGGCACAAGTGTGACGGTGCAAACCGGCCTCGACGCCTGGGCCTATCTGGATGAGCTGTCCGGCAGGAATATCACAGATGCTGACCCCACCGCCAAACCAGACGGTTTTCTGCATTTAACCCTGCCCCTTTAGACCGGGTTGCATATTATCCCTTTCGCGCCTATATCCGGACTCGAGAGGTTGGCGCGGGCGAGCGCCTCGCCAACCTGGTCAGATCCGGAAGGAAGCAGCCACAACGAGCCCCGCTTGGGTCGATGTCCAGCCTCTCACTTTACCCTGTCTGATTCCTCACTGTTTTTGTTCCGGTTCAACTCAGGTCTGTTTCGTGCACTCGACAATCCCGACGCTTATTTTCGTGGAGATCCTCGCGCGGACAAGCTCTGATCCTAGGCGGTGCCTTTGGGTGACGTTATCCAGGCAATGACAACGGCAAACAGTGCGACCATCATTCCCATGCCCTCGCGGGCAGTTTCTGTGACCCACCAAACCTCTTGTTGCCAAAAACCGGGGGTTCTTGGCCAATGCCAGACCACGCCAGCAACCGCCAGCACCACCGTTGCCAAAAGCAGGCGGCGCCATAAGGGGTTGGAAAACACGATCGGTTTGAAGGCCGCAACACCGCACCACAAACCCGCCACACCATAGATCACTATCCAGTAAAGCGCATCCGGGTCATTGTATTGAACGGCCATGAACAGGATCATGAGAAGGCAACAAACCGCCGAAACAAACCGCATTCGAATCTCTTTCATTAAGGTTGAGTAAAGGAACTTCACCAGTTAAGCTTGTGCTTGTTGAAAGGTCAAGCGAGCGCCGCACATTGTCGGCATCGCAGGGCGGAGACAGGACTGATACGGGGGAGAGAATGGAAACCAAATCTGAGAATGGAATTGTGAAGGCGCGCGACGATACTCTGGTCTGGCAGCGCTTTTCTGTCCCCTATCAGTATCCGGTTGCTTTTTTGCGTGGCTTGTTTCGCCCGGAAAACCCACTTTTCACCGAGATTGTCGCGCGGGATGACATCGCCAAACGCCACCGCTGCCTGTTCATTGTCGATGAAGGCCTGGCCACGGCAGCACCCGATCTGGAAAAATCCATCACTGATTATTTCGCGGCCCACGCTGCACAATTGGAATTGATATCGCCAATCATGTATATCCCCGGCGGAGAAATCGTGAAACGCGAGCTGGCCTATATTGAACGGATGCAGGACGCGATTCACGCCCATGCCATTGACCGTCATTCCTATGTGATTGCCATCGGCGGTGGCGCGGTTCTTGATGCGGTCGGATTGGTTGCGGCGACCGCGCATCGCGGGGTCCGTCACATTCGTATTCCAACCACCGTTCTGTCCCAGAATGATTCTGGCGTGGGGGTCAAGAATGCCGTGAATTTCAAAGGCATAAAAAACTATGTCGGCACCTTTGCCCCGCCCTGGGCGGTGCTGAACGACTTTGACTTTCTCGATACTCTACCGCACCGCGAGCGCATCGCGGGTATTTCTGAAGCGGTGAAAGTTGCCCTGATCCGGGACCGGGAATTCTATCTTTGGATCGAAGAAAATGCCGACCAGCTGGCCACCTTTCAGCCCGAAGCCGAGGAATACATGGTGCGCCGTTCTGCTGAACTGCATATGCACCAGATTGCCCATGGTGGCGATCCGTTCGAGGCGGGGTCAGCCCGGCCGCTGGATTTCGGCCACTGGTCGGCGCACAAGCTTGAAACCCTGACAAATCACCACGTGCGCCACGGCGAGGCGGTGGCCATGGGTATCGCCCTTGATGCGCGATATTCGGTGCTGGCCGGTCTGTTGCCGAAGGGCGAAGACGAGCGGATTGTGGTTTTACTGGAAACGCTTGGGTTGAGAATTTGGCATCCGGCGCTGCAAGGCACGGACGCAAACGGGACCCTGTCGATCCTTGTCGGACTTCAGGAATTTCAGGAACATTTGGGCGGTGACCTGACGATCACACTGCTTAACGAAGTCGGGGTTGGTGTTGAGGTGCATGAGATCAAACCGGAGTTTGTACACCAGGCGCTGGATTGGTTGCGGGCGCGTGAAAGAAACTGAAGCGTGTCCAACAAACATGAATTCGCCCAGCCCCCCGAACGCGTTATGCTCTGCAAACGCTGCCTCGGGGGCTGGGTGAATACGTGAATCCTATTAGATTGGACACGCTCTAAATGAAACTGCAAGACACAGGCGGCCACCTTACCTATTGCCTGAATATTCACCCGACCCAGACCTGGAACGAAGTAAAGGCCGCGCTGCTTGGGCCGGTCGCGAAGGTAAAGGCGGCCGTTTGCCCTGACGCGCCGTTTGCCGTTGGTCTGCGGTTTTCGGGCGAAGCATTGGATGACCTGAACGACCCTGAAAAACGCGCCGAACTCAAGGCCCTGCTGGACGATCATGATTACCTTGCGATCACGGTCAATGGTTTCCCCTGTGGTCGTTTCCATGGCGCGCGGGTCAAGGAAGAGGTTTATCAACCGGATTGGCGCAGCAGCGACCGGGTCCGCTATACCAATGCGCTGGCCGATCTGATGGTCGAAATTGCCCCGGCAGGTGAAAGAGTTAGCCTCAGCACGGTGCCCGGCACGTTCAAACCTTTGAGCGAGGGTGCCGAGGCTGCAATGGCGGAAAACTATCTTTTGTGCGTCGCGCATCTGGTCAAACTAAAGGCCCGGACTGGCGTGAGTGTCGCCCTGGCGATTGAACCGGAACCGTTCTGTTTCCTGGAAACGATTGCTGAAACGATTGCCTATTTTGAGAGCCACCTGTTCTGCGATGCAGCCATCACGCGTCTGGCCGACCTGACCGGATTAACGCCGCCCGAGGCAGAAGCCGCGCTGCCTGAACATCTGGGTCTGTGTTATGATGTCTGCCATGCAGCCGTTGAATATGAGGACCCCGCAGGCAGTATAGCTGCCTTGCGCAAGGCGGGAATCCCCGTCCACAAGCTCCAGTTGAGTGCCGCATTGCGTATTCCAAATGTCGGCACAGCCGAACGCGCGGCGCTGGCCGATTTCGACGAGCCAACCTATTTGCATCAGGTAATCCGCAAAACCCGTGATGGGCTGAAAATTCATGTGGATTTGCCGGAGGCGCTTGCGCTTGGAACCGACACTGACGCTGAGGAATGGCGCGTGCACTTTCATGTACCAATCTTTCTGGATGATCTGGGTGCGTTTTCTTCGACCCGGGGTTTTCTGGAACAGATACTGGCCCTGCACAAGGCCGAGTCGATTTCACCACATCTTGAAATCGAGACCTATACCTGGGACGTTCTTCCCGGAACGACACGCGGCCAAAGTGTCGATCAGGACATTGTGCGGGAATTGAACTGGGTGAAAAGGCAGTTACAGCAATGACATTTCAAACCATTCTAAAACTTGGGCGGGTATCAAATTTGCCCACGGTCTGGACCAACGCCATCGCCGGGTCGGTTCTGGCCGGTCAAACCACGCTTCCCGTAGTTCTGGTTGTCGCTTTGGCGCTGTCGTTGTTCTATATTGGCGGCATGTGGCTGAACGATGCGTTTGACGCCGAAATCGACGCACGCGAACGTGCCAACCGCCCGATCCCGATGGGGGAAATTGGGGTTAACACTGTTTTTACTGTCGGCTTTGTGCTGCTGTTTGCAGGCATATTGGTGTCCTTTTGGCTAGGCGGCACTGCCGGGTTGATGGGTGTTGGGCTTGCCATTGCAGTTGTGGTTTATGACTGGCTGCACAAACACACGATGTTAAGCCCGGTCATTATGGGCGTCACCCGGTTTTTTTGTTACACTCTGGCCGCTGCCGCAGTTGGTGCGATTACTGGTTCGGTGGTGCTGGGGGCGCTTGGATTGCTGGCCTATATCGTTGGCCTGACCTATGCCGCCAAACAAGAAGCTTACGATCGTCTGGATCGGGCCTGGCCGCTGGCGGTGTTAGCTTTGCCGCTGATCTATGCGCTGTCGCTTTCACTGCAAACGCCCATGGCGCTGGTCATATGGGCCGGGTTTCTGGTGGTCGTATTACTGGCCTTGCGGTTGCTTTTCCGCCGCAACAAAGGCGATATTCCCAAGGCCGTTGTCACAATGATCGCCGGAATTTCCCTGTATGATGCCACGCTGATTGCGGGGGCCGGACAGGACATGCTGGCGCTTGTGGCGGTTTCGGGGTTTTTGCTGACTCTGCTGTTGCAACGCGTTGTATCCGGAACCTGAAAATTTCAGGAAAAGATGTGATCCAGCACCAGCGCCTTGAAATCTGTCGCCTCGACGGCACCTTCCGGCAAAAGACCAGCCTCGGACGAGATCACCAACGGGCCGGCGTCCGGATCATCGGTAATCCGGCCATGCGTGCCTTTGACCAATTGAGTGTCTTTCAGTGAAATGATGTCCATCAATTGTCGTTGCCCAAGTTTCCGCTTGGCCAGCTTCCATCCGGCGGTCAGTTTGGGAAACCGCAGGTCCGGATCGACAAAAAGTTCGACCGGATCGTACCCCGGTTTGCGGTGAATATCGACCGTTCGGGCAAAATCAGGGGCGCGGGCATCGTCCAGCCAGTAATAATAACTGAACCAGCGATCCGCCTGCGACACGGCCACCAGTTCCCCGGACCGGGGATGGTCCAGGCCATTGGTGCGCTTTTCCTCTTTGCCCCAGACCGACTCGACACCGTCCAGCGACTGAACAAGGGCGGCAACTTCGTCAATACGTTCGGGATTTTTGACATAAATATGGGCGATCTGGTGATCCGCCACAGCAAAGGCTTCGGACGCGCCGGTATCAAGGATTTCACAACCAAATTCCTCGGGTCGCACGGCAATCAAGCCCTCGCGGCGCAGCGCCCGGTTGATATGCACGGCGTCAGTTGCCCGGGTGATACCGTATTCCGAAACGACAACAATCCGATGTCCGGTGCGGTCTGCCGCCTCGATCAACTCGCCACAGGCCGCATCCAATTCGCGAAGGTCCTGCTGTAGCCGGGGGTTTTCCAGGTCCGGGCCAAGCCGTTGCAGGTTGTAATCCAGATGCGGCAGATAGGTCAGCGTCAGTGTCGGCGCACGGGTTTCCATGACATGCAATGTCGACTGTACAATCCAGTTGGTCGAGGTGATATCGGCCACCGGCCCCCAGAACTTGAACAGGGGAAACTGCCCCAGTTTGGCATCCAACTCATCATGCAATTTCGGCGGGTGTGCATAATGGTCGGGAATCTTTCGTCCGTCTGCCGGGTACATCGGGCGCGGTGTTGCCGAATAATCGGCGGTTGAATACATGTTGTACCACCAGAACATTTTAGCACAGGTGAAGTCCGGGTTCCGGGCCTTTGCCGCATCCCAGATCTTTTCCCCTGTCACCAGTTGGTTGGGTTGACGCCAAAGCAGAACTTCGGACAGGTTACGGAAATACCAGCCATTGGCAACAGCGCCATGTTCCGACGGTGGCAATCCGGTCAACAAGGTCGACTGGACAGTGCAGGTTACCGCAGGTGTCACTGTATTCAGGGGCCTCATTGCCCCACGTTCGGCAAGTTTACTTAGGTTCGGCGTGTATTTCCCAACAAGATCCGGGGCAAGGCCAACAGCCAGGATAACCAAGGTTTTCTGCATTCTGAACGTCCCGATCTGTTTGTCGATTTGATCGTATGCGGTTGCGCCAGGACAATCAAAGTTTTTGCTTGAATTTCAGCAACTTTAGGCGCGGCAGAATGACCGATATACACTGAAATCGGCCCCGGGCACTGGCGCTTTGGGCTTTAGATTGGCTATGTTTAAATTAATAATAATCAGGGGTACAGAAATTGGCAGATACACCAGACCAATTGCTTGAGCGTTGGGTAATCGGACAATCCGGGGACACAGGCCCCTGGGTCAGAGATCAATTGGTGCTTTTATCGCAAAGCACCAAAGAACGTGATCTTCACAAATTCCTGGGATTGGCCCCAAGGCGGTTGGGAAAGGCCGATCTGGATTTATCCGCCAAGGATTTGACAGACGCGGACAGTGCCCTGCCCGGCTGGCGACCTGATGGCTGGAGCATTGATGGGGCGGCAAGGGTGCTTGGTCTGTTGCGGTTCAAGGGTGCACGCCCGTTTGCCGAAATTTTCAAGGATTTGCGCCGCACGTCGGATGCTGCCGAGATGATCGCACTTTATCGCGGTTTGCCGCTTTACCCTGAACCTGAGGCGTTGGATTTCGAGGTAGGCGAAGGCCTGAGATCCAATCTCAAGCCGGTGTTCGAGGCAATCGCCCATCGCAACCCATTTCCGCGCGACGTGTTCGACCAACACCGTTGGAACCACATGATTCTGAAGGCGCTGTTTATCGAGGTTGCCCTGGCACCGATTACCGGGCTGAAACAGCGCGCCAACCCGGAACTTGCGCGGATTCTGGTGGATTTCGCCAAGGAACGCTGGGCAGCGGGGCGTCCGCTTGCCCCCGAGCACTGGATTTCTGTGGCACCTTTCCGCGATGATCCGGCAATCAGACCCGAGCTTGATCAGGCCATCGCCGACGGTCATTTGACAGAAGGAGCACTGACATGATGTTGATCGACCCCCACGCACATATGGTTTCGCGCACCACAGATGATTATGCCGCCATGGCAGCATCCGGAGTTGTCGCAGTGATCGAACCGGCCTTCTGGCTGGGCCAGCCGCGCACTTTTGTCGGCACTTACGTGGATTACCTGTCCTCTATCGTCGGGTTCGAGAGGTTCCGCGCCGGTCAGTTCGGTATCCGCCATTACTGCACCGTCGGCCTGAATTCGAAAGAGGCCAACAACGAGGAACTGGCCGAAGGCGTTATGGAATGGCTGCCCCGGTTTGCCCTGAAAGAGGGCGTCGTGGCAATTGGTGAGATCGGTTATGACGAACAGACCCCATTAGAGGATAAATATTTCCGCCTGCAACTGGAACTGGCCAAGGAACTGAACCTGCCGGTGATGATCCACACGCCGCATCGCGACAAGAAACGCGGCACCACGCGGTCGATGGATGTGTGCGAGGAACATGGGATTGATCCCAGCATGGTCATTATTGATCACAACAACGAAGAGACCGCCGCCGAGACCCTGCAAAGGGGATATTGGGCCGGGTTCACGATCTATCCCTCGACCAAGATGGGTAACGAGAGGATGGTGGAACTGCTCAAACAATACGGCTCTGAACGGATCATCGTTGACAGCGCTTGTGACTGGGGCATTTCCGACTGCCTGGGGGTTGCCAAAACCGCCACGCTTGCCCTTGAACGTGGCATTCCACAGGAAGTGGTTCACCGGGTCTGCTATCAGAACGCGCTGGATGCATATGGGCAGTCAGGGCAGATGAATGAAGAAGATTGGCTGAATCCGTCGGCGATTGATCAGCGGACCCTGTTTGAGGGCAACACAATCCTGCGCGGTGGGCGTGAACCACATATCGAGGTTCCCGGCGAGCGGCGCGCAGGGCAGTTGATCATCGAGTAACAAACCCAATGTTGCGCCTGTTACTGTTGGTTTCGCTCATGGCCGCCATCAGCGTGATTCCGTTCCTGATCTGGGGCGAACAACTGGAGGCAAGCCTGTCGCAACAAGGTGCCGCCGGGTTCATGCGGCAATTCGGCGACTGGGCCTGGCTTGCAGGAATCGGGCTGATAATATCCGACATTGCCCTTCCGGTGCCCGCGTCGGCGGTCATGGTCGCCTTGGGGATCATCTATGGCCCGCTAATTGGCGGGGCCGCAGCAGCCAGCGGGTCGATTTTAGCGGGTTTGGTTGGCTATGGCGTTTGCCGGATGATAGACCCTCGTACCGCCGAACGTCTTGCCAGCGAAAAAGGGATGGCGCAGGCAAGGGAATTGTTTGATCGCTGGGGCGGATGGCTGGTGGCCGGGTCGCGTTGGTTGCCGGTACTGCCGGAAACCATTTCATTTCTTGCCGGGCTGACCAGAATGTCGTTCCGGCGTTATGTCGTTGCCCTTGCCTGCGGCGCTGTTCCGCTTGGGTTTGCCTTTGCAACGGCCGGGCATTTAGGGGCTGACAATGTGATGCTGACCCTGGCCATCAGTGCTGTTACCCCCGTGGCGCTTTGGCTGATCCTGCGTCCGTTTCTGAAACCTGGAAATCGGCCACCGCGGAAGTAGCGAGTTACGGTGCGAAATTTTGGCTTTTGATGTAAGCTACGATCATTCTGATTTCATCAATTGTATATGTTTCGCGCCAGCCAGGCATCTTTTTAAAACCTTTATAGACCCGTTTGAATACAAAATTCGGCTTGTACTTTTTTGGCTTGAGTTTCGGGGCCTTACCCGGATACGCCTTGTAGCCGTGACAAAGCGTGCATTGCTTGAACCACAATACCTTGCCATTTTCTATATTTGCAGCATCAGACAGGAATTCCTCGGTGAATACCTGGTCGGCAAGGACTTCCTCGATTGTTCTGGTTTCCTTTGGCGCTGCTTGGGCATCTGCTCCACCCGTCTCGCTTACCGCTATAGTGGCCAGATAGGCGGCAACATCCAATCGCTGTTGCGCGTCCTTCAGTTTGAAAGTCATCTTTGCACTGGCAGTCGTATCATCAAGATAGGTCCGCAAAAAACCGCGAGGATCGGCAATGTATTCTGCCACCAAGGATTCGGTCCAGACCAACCCTTTTTTCCCGGCAGAGACAATGTCCTTGCCATATTTGAATCCTTCCACAGAACCTGCTGTAAGGCCGATGATGCCTTTCAATGCCGGGCCAACACCGTTCTTGGCATCCGCTCCTATTTGATGACAGGCTTTGCACTTGTTGAAGACCGCTTTACCGGCGGTCGCGTTCTGCGCATAGCTTGGTGCAACCCAGCACAACATCATCAAAAGGGCAGATATCAAAGGCGATGATTTCAACATGGTATTCCCAAGGCTTGGTGTTGCAGATAATCGTCGGTTTTCAAGAAAACTGCGCCACAGATCAAAAGCCAGCGGCGCAGTATGTTTGTTTCAGAGACCTTCCTAGTTCGCCGGCACAATCTTGTAGATCGTATCAAGCGAACCGTTCGGACCAGTGGTGATCGAGGTCAGAGCATAGACCTCGCCATTGGCATCCTGAGCGAAGGCCAGGATATAAGGTGTATTGCCATCCATGTTGGTGACGTTGGCCAAATCCATCGACCAGCTGTCGCCATCTTGACTGCCAAAGAATATCTGGCCGTCCATCGCCGCGAACCCTTTGCTCCAGTCGCCAAAGATGTACTTTCCGTCCCAGCCGGCATTGGCTCCACGATAGACAAACCCACCAGTGACCGAGATACCCATGCAGCCATCTGGTTGCGCTGAGCAGTTCGGATATTCGAGGATCGGGTCAATCATTCCTTCGGACTCGCATGACGCAGGATGGCTGTTTGGCGCCTCATAATCAAAGCAATGCGTCGCCTCTTTTACACGCCAGCCATAGTTGCCACCGGACGTGATGATGTCGACCTCTTCAAAAGAGTTCTGCTGAACATCAGCACAAAACAGCCGCCCGTCGGCCGTATCAAACGAACATCTCCATGGGTTGCGAAGACCATAGGCATAGATCTCGGGTGCCGCTTCGTCGTTGTCAACAAACGGATTGTCGGCCGGGATCGAATAGTTTTTGCCGTCGCTTGACCCGTTCACGTCGATGCGCAGGATTTTGCCGTGCAGAACGCTCAGGTCCTGACCGTTGCCTTCGGTCACGTTGTGACCGATGCCCCAGTCATTTGCATAACCACCGTCTCCGGACGAAATATACAGCATGCCATCCGGGCCAAAACCAATCCAGTGGCCGTTATGGTTGAACTGCGGCCAGGATATCTCGGAAATGATACGACCTGAATGAACATCGGCCAGGTTAGGATCGTCAGCCGATACCGTATATTCCTCGACGGTGTTGGTGTGATCGTACCAGAGCATCTGCCCCAGATCGCCCTGAAAGTTCAATTGGGTAGAATAGGCGACGTAGAACTTGCCGTTGCTGGCAAAATCCGGGTGGAACGTTATGCCAAGCAGGCCGCGTTCGTCAAAATCATGAAACTGGTTGATGATCTTGTTGCGGATATCCAGAAACGGGGCCGGCAGCAAATTGCCGTCGCCGTCGATGATTCGCACGCGACCAAATTGCTCGATAACGAACTTGCGGTCGTCACCAGCCGGCTGAACCATTGCCAGCGGCGTGTTGAGTCCGGTTACATACGGTTCCAGCGTAATATTCACTTCGGCGCTGGCTGAGGTCAGCCCGCCGATCACAAAGCTGGCAGCGGCTGCCAAGCCCAGCACAACCTTTTTAGATTGCAACATGTTATTTCCTCCCGTTTTTTGGAGCGACAAAGCTTGCCGCAAGTTTGCATTGTTAAACAATTACGTTGGTTTGCCTATTTGTTTCTTCAAACAAATTTCAATATTTCAGGATGATTTATTTAGTAACCATATGGTTTCATGTATTTTTCTGGGATTGTTTCCTTGTTAACTGGTCAATATTTTTTCTGCGACCGCCTGCTCAAGACCTTCCAGGAATATCCTGTTCCGTGCATTGGCTATGTGATCACGCATAACCTTGTGAGCGCGCTCCGCATCTTTGTCGAGAATTGCCACAATGACTTCCCTATGTTCCAGCCGGGTCAGAAGTATGTGATTTTCATACTCCGATCTGGTCAGATGCTTCTTGATATTCATGGAAAACATCATATGAGGACGCATCTCTGACATGATTGAAGAAAAGAAACTATTTTGCGAAAACCCTGCCAGCCGGATATGAAATTCCGCGTCGTCGGCGGCTGCATGGATAATTTCTTCGTCGCGGCAAGGCAGGCCCTTTTCCAAATCTTTCAGCTGAGATCGAAGGTAGGTGGTGGCAGGCTCTGATTGGTGAAGCCCGAGGTGGGCCGCAATTTCCGGTTCGATTGCCAACCTGCAGTCGTAGCAATCCTTGAGTTCAGACAATCGGTTGCTAAAATCCGGCAAGTTCAATTTTTGCAGGTCGCGACACGCGACAACCGTTCCCGATCCTTGCTGGGACTGCACAATGCCGCGTTTTTTCAGCATTTCCAAAGCCGACCGCACAACCGACCGCGAGACACCATAGTCATTCGCCAGGCTGCCTTCCGTTGGTAAGGTGCTCTTGGGCGGATACTCTCCGGCTATGATCCCGGTTAGGATATCCTGGTACAATCCATGCAGAACACTTCCGACTTCCGCCCGGGATATCTTGGTCATTTGTTATTCCTCAGCTCCGGTCATCCCCCAAAGCATCGCCGGAATTCCGATTTTGATCAATGCGGTAAATTCGGAAGTCGAACCGACCCGGATTTACTGGAGGGTGAACATCCCCTAAATGGCAGGATGTGTCCGCCACACCCGTCAAAACCCTATCGCCGCACCGTCCTTGCGCGGGTCGGACCCGCCAGCATAGCCACGACCGTTCAGACGCTGGATCAGTTGCGCGCCGCCAAAGCCAAATGCATTGTCCGGCGCTTCAAGTGTCAGATCATGGCCAAGCGCGCGCAGAGCATCCAGAGTGGCGGTTGGAATCGTCGATTCGCAGGCCACGCCCAGTCCCTGAGTGATCCGCCAGCGTGGTGCATCTGCGGCCATCTGCGGGTCCTGGTCAAATAGCTGAGTGCGCAAGACCATCTGCACATGCCCCTGCGCCTGCATTGGGCCGCCCATGACCCCAAAGCTCATTTTCGGGCCATCGGGCCCCATCAGGAACCCGGGAATAATGGTGTGGAAGGGTCTTTTGCCAGGGCCGACGTGGTTCTGATGCGCCGGGTCCAGAGAGAAATCCGCGCCCCGGTTCTGTAAGGCAACGCCGGTCCCCGGCACCACCACACCCGATCCGAACCCGGCATAATTGGATTGAATGAAGGACACCATCATCCCGGAGGCATCAGCCGTCGTCAGATAAACCGTTCCGCC
>DAOUQK010000182.1 GCA_030625695.1 Paracoccaceae bacterium
ATTGGGACGAGGCCGCCAAAAGGCTGCCGACCTCGAAATAAAGCCGTTCGTCACCGGTTTCGTCCATTGCTTTCATGCTGTCTTCGGCCAGTTTTGCGGCCAAAACATCAATAATGCTCATCAGCGGGTTGTTTCGGTCAGGCGGCGTTTGACGTAGTCGGAAACATTACCAATCAGCGTGTCCATATGTTCGCCCTGGAAAAAGTGATCAGCGCCTTCGATTTCCTGATGGGTGACGGTTATGCCTTTTTGTTCGTGCAACTTATCGACCAGGGCGACAGTATCAGCTGGTGGGGCCACCCGGTCGGCCAGCCCGTTGATCACCAAACCGGATGAGGGGCAGGGGGCCAGGAACGAAAAGTCATACATGTTGGCGGGCGGCGACACGGTGATAAAACCGGTAATCTCGGGTCGGCGCATCAAAAGTTGCATGCCGATCCATGAGCCGAATGAGAACCCGGCGACCCAGCAATGTTTGGAATTGTTGTTCATTGATTGCAGGTAATCGAGCGCCGAAGCCGCATCTGACAGCTCACCAATGCCTTGATCATATTCACCCTGTGATCGGCCAACCCCGCGGAAATTGAACCGCAACACGGTGAACCCCATGTTGTAAAAGGCATAATGCAGGTTATACACCACCTTGTTGTTCATCGTCCCGCCAAACTGCGGGTGTGGATGCAGCACAATGGCGATGGGGGCGTCTTTTTCTTTTTGCGGATGATAGCGGCCTTCTAGGCGGCCTTCGGGACCGGGAAATATGACCTCGGGCATAAGGTGTTTTGTCCTTGCATGTTTTATTTCAAAAAGTGCGCCGGTGTATTCTTGACGAATTCCCTAAGACACCTTAGAACGGTTCTAATTCGATGTGCGCACGACTGGCGCGCGCTTTTTGTGGCTTCCAGCGGGACTTAATGACTGGCGCGCAAAAGGTCAATGTTTTCGACGTTTATCAAACACCCTGGGGATGAATGGGATGAAGCTTTCTACCAAAGGGCGCTATGCGATGGTGGCGCTGGTTGATATTGCCATGAATTCAGGCGACAGCGATGCGCTGGTGACGCTGGGCGATATTGCCAAACGTCAGGATATTTCTTTGCCCTATCTTGAGCAACTGTTTGTCAAGCTGCGGCGCGACAAGCTGGTGGTGTCGGTACGCGGGCCCGGCGGTGGATACCGGCTGGCGCGGGTGCCATCAGATATTCGTGTGGTCGAGATTCTGGCGGCAGTGGATGAAACTGTGGACGCGATGCATACCGGGGCCGGGGCCTCGGGCGGGTCATCGGGGTCTAAGGCGCAAAGCATGTCGAACCGGTTGTGGGAATGTCTGAGCGCGCATGTTTACGTGTTCCTGCACCAGACGCGGTTGTCGGATGTGATCGAGAATGAATTGGCACCGTGTCCGGCTGTGCCGGGGTTGTTTTCGGTGGTGGACGGTTGAAGATGCCAATGTTGCGTGTGGGGATGGCCCTGAATTTGAGTTTATTTTGCGAGATGAAGATGTGAGCCGGATTTATCTTGATCATAACGCGTCGATGCCATTGAGGGGCGAGGCGCGCGCGGCGATGATTGGCGCGATGGATCTGTGCGGCAATCCGTCGTCGGTGCATGGCGAGGGGCGGGCGGCGCGTGGGTTGATTGAGCGTGCGCGCGCACAGGTGGCGGCGGCGTTTGGAGCAGATGGGGCTGATGTGGTGTTTACATCCGGGGCGACTGAGGCTGCGGCTTTGGCCTGTGCCGGGCGCGGGCTGCTTGGGTCGGGGGTGGAGCATGATGCGGTTGCTGCCTGGGTTGAGGATAGCCTGGCGGTGAATTCTGAGGGTTTGGTTCAGGTTGATGTGCCGGGTCGGTCGGTGTTGCAGATGTCGAATTCCGAAACCGGAATCGTACAGGCATTACCTGACGGGTTGGCCGTGACGGATGCCACCCAAAGCTTTGGCAAGATCCCGGTGGCGTTCAACTGGTGCGGCGCGGAAATGGCATTGATTTCGGCGCATAAAATTGGCGGACCCAAAGGGGTTGGCGCCTTGGTGGTCAGGCGGGGCACAGAGGTGGCCGCGCGCATCAAAGGCGGCGGGCAAGAGATGGGGCGCCGTGCCGGGACGGAAAACCTGATCGGGATTGCCGGGTTTGGGGCAGCGGCCGAGGCAGCGGCGCAGGATTTGGCGGATGGTGTCTGGGACAAGGTGGCGCAGATGCGCGATTTATTGCAGGCAACGCTTGAGGATTCTGTGAAACATACTATTTTTGTCGGGAATGAGGTGACTCGTCTGCCAAATACGCTATGTATCGCCACGCCGGGCTGGAAAGGCGAAACCCAGGTGATGCAGATGGATTTGGCGGGCTTTGCGATCAGCGCCGGATCGGCCTGTTCCAGCGGCAAGCTGCGCGCCAGTGGGGTGTTGCGGGCGATGGGCTATGATGACGAGACCGCAGGCAGTGCGATAAGGGTATCGCTGGGGCCTGAGACGACGATTGATGATGTGATGGGCTTTGCCACGGCGTGGCTGGCCAAAGAGAATAATTTTCATGCCCGCGTGGCGTGATTGCGAGGAGAAAGAGATATGGCTGTTTTGGACCAGACGATTGTGAAAGACGGCGTTGATCAGGACACCGTGGATGCGGTGGCCGAGGTCAACACCTATAAATACGGCTGGGAAACCGATATCGAGATGGAGTTTGCGCCCAAGGGTGTGAACACCGATATCGTCCGGCTGATCTCGGACAAGAACGAAGAACCTGAATGGATGACCGATTGGCGGCTGGAGGCGTTTGAACGCTGGGGCAAGCTGAAAGAGCCGACTTGGGCGATGGTAAATTACCCTGAGATTGATTTTCAGGACATCTATTATTACGCCCGCCCCAAAAGCATGGAGGTCAAGCCAAAGTCGTTGGATGAGGTCGATCCGAAATTGCTGGCGACGTATGAAAAACTGGGTATCCCGGTGCGCGAACAGATGATTTTGGCAGGTGTCGAGGGGGCCGAGGCCTCGCCTGCTGATGGTCGTGCCGGAGGCGCGCAAGCACAGGACCGTAAGGTCGCCGTGGATATGGTGTTTGATTCCGTGTCGGTGGGGACCACGTTTCAAACCGAATTGAAAAAGGCCGGGGTGATCTTTTGTTCAATCTCCGAGGCGATCCGCGATCATCCCGAACTGGTGAAAAAATACCTGGGCACCGTGGTGCCCGCGTCCGACAATTTCTATGCGACGTTGAATTCAGCCGTGTTTTCCGATGGCTCGTTTGTCTATATCCCGCCGGGGGTGCGTTGCCCGATGGAATTGTCGACATATTTCCGCATCAATGCTGAAAACACCGGTCAGTTTGAGCGTACCTTGATCATCGCCGACAAGGGGTCGTATGTGTCCTATCTTGAAGGTTGTACCGCACCGCAGCGCGATACCAATCAGTTGCACGCGGCGGTGGTCGAGATCATCATCGAAGAAGACGCCGAAGTGAAATATTCCACCGTCCAGAACTGGTATCCCGGCGATGAGAATGGGGTCGGAGGCATCTATAATTTTGTCACCAAGCGGGCTGATTGCCGGGGGGATCGCGCGAAAATCATGTGGACGCAAGTGGAGACAGGCTCGGCTGTGACGTGGAAATACCCGTCGTGCATTCTGCGCGGCGATGACAGCCAGGGTGAGTTTTACTCTATCGCCATTACCAACAACTACCAGCAGGCGGATACCGGCACCAAGATGATCCATCTGGGCGCGCGGACCAAGTCGCGGATCGTTTCCAAGGGGATCAGTGCGGGCCACGCGCAGAATACCTATCGCGGGTTGGTTTCCATGCATCCCAAAGCCAAGAACGCCCGCAACTATACCCAATGCGACAGCCTGTTGATCGGCGATAAATGCGGGGCGCATACGGTGCCTTATATCGAGGTCAAGAACAACTCGGCCCGGGTCGAGCACGAGGCGACGACCTCCAAAGTGGATGACGATCAGCTGTTTTATTGCCGTTCGCGCGGCATGGACGAAGAAGAGGCGGTGGCGCTGGTGGTTAACGGGTTTTGCAAGGACGTGTTGCAGGCGTTGCCGATGGAATTTGCCATGGAGGCGCAACAATTGGTGGCGATATCGTTAGAGGGATCCGTCGGGTAACGTGGGTTTCACCCACCCTACAGGATATTTGTAGGGTGGGTGAAAACCCACGCCCCCTGGAAAAAGGAAAGTTCTGATCATGAATGGCACCACAACTTCCTTGGCCAGTGGCACCGCTGTGGTGCCGGGGTAAACCATGTCTGATGTCGCCACTAAACCCACGCCCTTGCGGCTGTTCTGGTGGCAAGGTGTGGCCAACTTTGGCGATGCTTTGTCGGCACTGATTGTGGCGCAGGTTTCCGGACGCGAGGTGGTCCATTCCGGGCCGGGGGGCTGTGATATGCTGGCCATCGGTTCGTTGATCCAAGTGATGCGGCGCAAATACCGCGAACCGCGCAAGGACGGCGTACGCCCGTGGATTTGGGGTGCAGGCCTGTTGCATGCGGTGTCGGCCGATTTCCTTGACAATGTTCAGGTGGCTTTGCTGCGTGGCCCCGTAACGGCCGCACTTTTGGGGGTTAATACCAACCAGTTTGGCGACCCCGGCTTGCTGACGCCGCTGATTCTTGGACCGATGCCCGAACGCAATGACCACATCGGGTTGGTGATGCATCATTCTCAGGCGGATGACCCCGAGGTGGCCGCACTTATTGCCCGCGAACCGGCGTTGGAATTGATTGATGTGGGCGGCGACGCCACGCAAGTCTGTCGTGAAATTGCGGCGTGCGCCCATGTGATTTCGTCGTCCTTGCATGGTTTGGTGGTGGCGGATGCCTGTGGTGTCGCCAACACCTGGCTGTCTCCGGGCGGGCAGTCACATCTGAAATACCACGATTATGCCGCCTCGATCGGGCGGGCGATGATCGCACCTTTGACGATTGCCGGCATTCCCGGCCATATCGCCGGGCTGAAAGACCAGCACGGGTTGGGTTATAGCGAGGCGATTGAACGCGCCTGCGAAGCCTTACTAACAAGTTTTCCGGCTGCGTTGCGCGGCCCCAATACACCTTCCGGACATCCGGAACCTGAAATGATGAGGGTATAGAAATGCTGAAAATCAAAGACTTGCGGGTCAAACTTGAAGAAGAAGACAAGCAGATACTTAAGGGCGTCGATCTTGAGATTGGGGCTGGCGAAGTGCATGCGATCATGGGGCCAAACGGCTCTGGTAAATCAACGCTCTCTTATGTTCTGGCCGGGCGTGGTGGTTATGAAGTCACCGGTGGTACGGCCCACATGGATGGGCTGGACCTGTTGGATGTTGAACCCGAAGAGCGCGCGGCGGCAGGGCTGTTTCTGGCGTTTCAATACCCGGTGGAAATTCCCGGCGTTGGCAACATGACATTCCTTCGCACTGCGGTGAACGCGCAACGCAAGTCGCGTGGTGAGGACGAAATGAGTGCGGCGGAATTTCTGAAAGTGGTGCGCGCCAAGGCGAAAGACCTGAAGATCGACGCCGAAATGCTGAAACGCCCGGTTAATGTCGGGTTCTCCGGTGGTGAGAAAAAGCGCAATGAAATCCTGCAAATGGCCATGCTTGAGCCAAAGATGTGCGTTCTGGACGAAACAGATTCCGGCCTTGATGTTGATGCGATGAAACTGGTGTCCGAAGGCGTAAATGCCCTGCGTGACGGCAAACGGTCGTTCCTGGTTATTACGCATTATCAACGGCTTCTGGACCATATCAAACCTGATGTTGTGCATATCATGGCCGATGGCCGGATCATCAAGACTGGCGGGCCTGAGCTGGCGTTGGAAGTCGAACAGAACGGCTATGCCGACCTTTTGGCAGAGGTGGCGTGATGAGCGCGCCAAACCCACGCGCGGCTGCCACCGAGGCGCTGTTG
This sequence comes from Paracoccaceae bacterium, assembly GCA_030625695.1. GTDB lineage: Bacteria > Pseudomonadota > Alphaproteobacteria > Rhodobacterales > Rhodobacteraceae > NVQY01. Next base: position 5,900 of record DAOUQK010000182.1, read on the forward strand.
GATACGCTGAAGATGCCCGAAGGCGGCTGTATCGAAGTGGCCCGACAAGCCGCCTTGGCGCGACTGCGCGCCATGGGCTTACCGCAGCGACGTGATGAATATTGGAAGTTCACCAAGCCCGACACTTTGCTGACCGCCGATGTGCCGTCGGCCGCCCCGTTTGACAACGAAGAGGGGTTGTTGTTCGACGATTTTGACCGCCTGAGAATCGTTTTTGTTGACGGGGTATTTGATGCGAATGCGTCCGATGACCTTAGCCTTGAAGGTGTAACGTTTGACCGGCTTGAGGATATCTGCTGTACCGATATTCACTGGGCGAAAGATATTTACGGCGTGTTGGAAACCCGCGGGCAGACTCCGGTCCAGCGCCCGTTTGCGGCCCTCAACACCGCCTATGCCACTGATGGTATCGCGATCCATGTGACGGGTAAGCCAAGCAAACCCATAAGCCTGATTTATATCCATGATTCAAGGGATTCTGACGCGATCCTGCACCACGTTGTACGGGTTGAATCGGGTGCCGAAGTGACCATTCTGGAAAACGGCCCGGCGGCGGCCCGGCTGAACGAATGTATGGAGATCGACATTGCCGATGGCGGCACGCTGCACCATATCCGCGCTCAGGGGCGTGACCCGGAACGTCGTGCGGTGACATCGATGTTTACCCGGCTCGGCAAAGAATCCGTATTTAAAAGCTTTACCGTGACGGTCAACGGCGCGTTGACCCGCAACGAATCTGTGATCGAACTGACCGGTGACGATGCGGTGGCGCATGTGGCCGGGGCCTGCGTTGGCGACGCCGGCGGAGACCGTAATTTTCACCATGATGACACGGTGTTCATTACCCATGACGCGCTGAATTGCGAAAGCCGTCAGGTGTTCAAAAAGGTGCTGCGCAACGGTGCCACCGGCGTGTTCCAGGGCAAGATTCTGGTCAAGGCAGGGGCGCAAAAGACTGATGGCTATCAGATTTCGCAGGCTTTGCTGCTGGACGATGACAGCCAGTTCCTCGCCAAGCCAGAGCTTGAGATATACGCCGATGATGTGATCTGTTCGCACGGGTCGACCACCGGGGCAATCGACGAAACGGCCTTGTTTTACTTGCGCTCACGCGGAGTGCCCAAGAAAGAGGCGACCACCCTTTTGACCTTATCCTTTCTGGCCGAGGCGGTGGATGAGATCGACGATGCAGCCTTGGCCGAAGACATCCGAACGCGGCTTGAAAACTGGCTCTCGCGGCGCGGCTAGTGGCGGTAACCAAGGACATAGTTGCCACCTATGGTGGTCCGGGCCGAGTAATGGCCCGGATGATCGCGGGCCCCCCGCGTGAAGACCGGGCGTTGGTGATCCTGATGGTCGGCTGCGTGGTGATGTTTGTCGCTCAACTGCCGCGTCTTTCGCGCGAGGCGCATCTGAGCGGGCAGGATTTGGATATGCTGATGGGCGGCGCCTTGCTTGGCTGGGTGTTCATCGCGCCTTTGGTATTTTATACGCTGGCCGGGCTGACCCAATTGGTGGCACATCTGACCGGCGGCAAGGGC
>DAOUQK010000143.1 GCA_030625695.1 Paracoccaceae bacterium
AATACCAGTTTGGTCTTGCCGACGATCTTGCGCGCCATTTCAGGGGATCGTACCACCAAAGGCGAGATTTGTGCCAGCAATGCGGGGGCAGTCACGCTTGCGATGGGGGTACCGTAGAGTGCGCCAAGGTGCATTTCCAGAGGCTTGCGCCACTCTGCCTTGTCCTTGCCCCTCAGACGGCCCTTGCGCGCCATGTGCGTGGCCAGAGCCATATCGGCGAATGTCGGGCCGGGGTGGTGCCGCGTATCTCGGCAATGGTTTCCCCGGCACGGAGTCGACGCCTGATGCCGCGCCATTCGGTGCGGGCTTCGTCCAGATCGACATCGCGCAAACTGCCAAGCCCGAAACTATGAGTCTTTCCGTCCCTCTTGACGCGCCCCAACCAACTGCGCCACCCTTTGGGCGATACGCTCAGGTAAAGCCCGATGGTACCATTCTGCCCAGAGTCGGCGTGTCTGCCGGGCGGTAAAGTCCGCAGTTTCTTCTTCGTCAGGCTCATATCGTTCCCCCACCTGTTGGCATACCTTGGCGCAGGATCGGGTTAAGGTGATATGTAAGCTACGTCAAGTAACCACCTTGATATCACTCACTTTGCCTGTATGGGGCTTTATGGCGCTATCATGCCTGAATTCCCAGACCAGAAACAAACCAGTGCCGATTACAATTGCCACCCCCAGCCAAGTGCCCGACGCAGGGTATTCGCCAAAAAACACAGCACCCAAAACCACCATCCAGACAAATTGCAGGTTCATCAAAGGCGTCACCGCATAAGCGGCCAACAAACGCAACGCCACAACCAGCACCCAGCGCGCCCCGAACAAAAGGGCGGCATAGACGGCAACCCAGGCGACATCGCCCAAGGGCATTGGCGTCCAGACAAATGGCAGGGCCGCACCCATCACCACAAATACCGCCAGATTTGGATAAAGAACCTGCGCCAAGGCATTGGATTCAAAGCGCCCTATGTAACGCGCCATCACCATCGACAAAGTGCCAAACACGGCTGCGGAAAACGCCCATAGGTGCCCCGGTTTAATCGCTGCCACCCCTTCGGGAAATAAACACAACACGCCGATGAACCCCGCCACCAATGCGCCCCAGGCCGCGGGCCGCACGTGTTCGCGCAAGATCAGACCTGACATCAGCCCGGCCAGGATTGGCATTAAGCCTATGAAAAGAAACACTTCGGCAAAGGGCAGATAGCGGAACGCATAGAAGAACGAGCAGCTTGCCAACACCGTCGCGCCCGAGCGCACCGCCATGGCGCGCGGTGCCACAGTTTTCCACCCCCTTTGTTGCGTGGAATGACGGTCAGCCAAAAGACTTAGCCCCACGACAATTGCCCCCGAAAGGGCAAACATCTGTGGCGCGGCATAGCCACCCGCGATCAGTTTGGTGATCGCATCTCCCATTGATATCAACACGGTATATGCAACAGCTAACCCAGCGCCAAACCCCACGGTTTGCCTCGTTTTCACAGCGCAACCCCGCGCAACCCAGTGCGGGCGAACCCGGCAAAAAACGCTTCGAACTTGTCCGAGCTGGCCTGCGCCTCGCTCAAAATCTCATACCCTGTTTCGCTCAGCGCATCCTCGACGTGACCGCGCATCACCTGCCAATCGCTGGAACGCTGATCTTCAAGCTGGAACATACACTGAGACATCTGGCGCAATGGCCCGCCCACAGCTTCGGCGCGATAAAATGCCATGCGTTCAAAATGCGCCTCTTTGGTGAAAGCATCGCCACCCGCAACGGCCAACTGCCAGTTGCAGACAAAATAGTCGTGATAGTCATCCTGAGTTGAAACCTGCGCGCCGGTGGAAACACTGAACATATGTGTCTCGCGGGTCAGCCAATCCTCCCAGATATCCGAAGGTGTGGCCCCGGCATATCGCAGAGCGACACAGATTTCGGCCAACAGGTCAGCATTCTGATCAAGGTAGGCAAGGATCCCGGCAAATTCCAGCGAGGTAATCGCAGCCGGGGACAACCCCGGGTCACGCCGTCCGTATTCGCTCAGATAAAACACAATATGGGTCAGCTCGTAGGCCGCCTTTTTGTTCGGCATCGCGAATGTTTCCGACCGATCAATAAAGGCATGCAATCGCGCATTCAGGCTAAAATCAGCAGGCAACGGGTCGACCCCGCGTCGCGCCATCAAACGCCGCGCTTCGGCTCTCTGCAAATCAGACATTTCGGCCTCGGCCAGCCCTTCGCGGGCGACCCAATGGCAGAGCTTTTCGGCCTTGTTCCCATCCATCCCCAGATCCTCAAGATCGAGACAAATCGACAGCAAAAACCGGTAGTATTGTGGGAAAAACCCCAGGCGCCTTTCCACCTGATCATAAAACCCCTGATGCGGGGTCAGCGCGTCTGTTTCCAGAGCCGCGTTGGTACACTCAAGAATATTCAGCAGTTCGGCGTTTTCCTTGAGCCAGAACACATCGTCACCAAAGCGGCGATGTGTGGCAAAGCTGGCGATCAAGGCTGACCGCCGTGCTTCATGGCTTTGACGTTGGGACGGAACGTTCAGGGTGATTACATTTGACATCTGATTTCTCTCTTTCAAATGGGGTCTATCTGAACGCCCCGTATCCAACTTCAACATGTTCGTTTAAGGGCGGTTAGCTGCCCGAAGAGAACATTTCGGTGCGCTCACCAGAGGTTGCATCGCTGGTGGCAACTGGGGCCGAACCAGATGAGAACATCTGCGTACCTTCGCCGGTGGTCACGTCGCCGATGGCAACCGGAGCAGAACCAGATGAGAACATCTGAGTGCCTTCGCCGCTAAGAGCCGTGGTATTCAAAGAAGGTGCAGAGCCGGAAGAAAACATCTCGGTGCCTTCACCGGTAATAGCCGTCTGGGCCACCGAAGGGGCAGAACCGGACGAGAACATCTGAGTGGCGTCGCCCATCAGTGCATCGCTGCTTACCGGGGCAGAGCCCGAGGAGAACATTTCAGTGGCATCACCATCAAACAGGTTTGTCGCCTCGGTTGTGGTGAATGTTTCCTGGATGGCGTATGTTTTACGAAGTGCAGTCATTGTTTTGGTCCTCATGTTGGAAGTTGATCACCTCTTAACGCTTGCACCTTAAGGGAGAGTTGGAAACATATTTTTCTACTGCAAGATGTAAATTGGGGGTGTTATCCACATTAACTTTGCCCGCCAATAATTTGACGTCCAACGAAAAGTCAGCGACACAAACCCGGTCAAAAAAACTTATCCACAGGTGCGTTTTGAGACAGTTAATACCCACATTAGCAACAATAGCCCGCACGAATCACCGGACCAATTCACCATTCTGACCGGGAATTGACCCGCAAACAGAGCCACTGACGCGGCTTGATTCGCCCCCGTTGGGTGCATTAGATATGATGGGCGAGTCATTCCCGACCGCAATTGCGACAAGGGACGGTTATGAAAATCGCTACATTCAATATCAACGGCATCAAGGCCCGTAGTATCGCCCTGCCCGACTGGCTGGACGCCGCACAGCCGGATGTTGTCCTGTTACAGGAAATCAAGTCGGTTGATGACGGTTTCCCGCGCGCATTATTCGAGGATCGCGGCTATAACGTCGAAACCCACGGTCAAAAGGGCTTCAACGGCGTGGCGATCCTGTCAAAACTACCACTGGAAGACGTCACCCGCGGCCTGCCCGGTGATGACAGCGACGAACAGGCACGTTGGATCGAGGCGACAGTGATTGGCAAATCTGCTTTGCGCATTTGCGGGTTGTACCTGCCCAACGGCAATCCGGTGCCAGGACCGAAGTATGACTATAAACTGGCCTGGATGGATCGGCTGCACGCGCGCGCCCAGGATTTGTTGGCGCAAGAGGAACCGGCCCTGATGGCCGGCGACTATAACATCATCCCACAACCCGAAGACGCGGCACGGCCCGATGCCTGGAAAGACGACGCATTATACCGACCACAAAGCCGGGCCGCCTATAGACGCATCCTTAACCTTGGGTTTACCGATGCATTCCGCGCCCGGGTCCAGGGCCCGGAACATTATTCCTTTTGGGATTATCAGGCCGGGGCCTGGAATCGCAACGATGGCATCCGCATCGACCACTTCCTGTTGACCCCGCAAGCGGCCGACCTGCTGCAAGACGCCCATATCGACGCGGCAATCCGTGGCTATGAAAAACCTTCGGACCACGTCCCGGTCTGTATTTCACTCGACCTCTGATCAGCCACCCCAACAGCGCATCCAGCGCCACGCAAAATCATCACGCCAACGCGGAACCCAGCACAGTCCAAACTAAACAGCGTGCCGAAGGCACTCCTTTCGAGTGAAACCAATATTATTGGTTTCACTCCGATTGCGTGACGTCCAGCCCATAAAGCCAGTCAAACTGGTGCAGCATCCGCCCGGGGGTAATCGCGCCGCCCAATCGTAATGCCAGATGTGCGCCCCCCCGCAACGGCCCGCGCAGATGATATTTCCACGCATTGCCATTGGCCGCCTTGATCACCCGAACCGCCCGGTCACGCCGCAGTGTCTGATACTGTGCCAGTGTGTCACCACGTGCCAGGCAATCTGCCAAGACCCAGGCATCCTCTAAGGCCATATTTGCACCCTGCGCCAAAAACGGCAGGGTCGGATGGGCCGCATCACCGACCAATACCACCCCCGGAGCATGCCACCGCGCCGCCACTGGATGACGGAACAAGCCCCAAAGACCAACCGTTTCAACCCGGTCCAGCAACGCCTTCGCGGTGCCGCCAAACCCGGCAAACGCAGCCCGCAGGTTGTCGGGGTCATCCCGAATATCCCATCCTTCGTCGACCCAACCGGTTCGCTCTTCAACGGCCACCAGATTGACCAGCTTACCACCCCGAAGCGGATAACACACCAGATGCCGCCCTGGCCCCATGAAGACCTGCGCTTCAGCCGGCAATTCCAAATCATTGGGAACCACCGCCCGCCACGCCACCTGACCGGTAAAAAACGGCGCATCCGCCCCGTTTATCGCCACCCGGGCCTTTGAATGCAGCCCGTCTGCACCCACCACCAGATCGCCGCGAAATTCGGAACCATTGGCGAGGGATACAACCCCATCCGCAACCCGTTCAACCCGCTGCAACAGACGTATCTTCACGCCGGCATCCCGCGCAGCAGCAACCAGAAGATCAATCAGATCCGCGCGATGGACAAAATAATACGCCTGATCCGGGGCCAATTGCCGCAAATCCAGCCGCACCACTTGGCGGCTTTTTGCGTAGTCGCGCAGCACCACCGCCCGCCCCAGCACCGCGTTCACCGCCAATCCAGGCTCAAGCCTAAGGGCGCGTAATACCGCCAACCCATTGGGCGATATCTGCAACCCTGCGCCAACTTCCGTTATTGCTTCAGCCTGCTCCAATACCGTGACATCCGCCCCGGCGCGACGCAGACACAATGCCGACGTCAACCCGCCAATGCCGCCGCCAACAACAATCACTTTTTGCCCGGTTAATGCCATATCAGCCTCTTAACGAAAAAACGCCGGGGAAACATGTCCCGGCGCCTTGTTCAATTGTCGCAGATAACCGAAGCCTTCGCTCAGTCGTCGCGATGTACCTTCTCACGCCGCTCATGGCGTTCCTGCGCCTCAAGGCTCAGGGTAGCGATGGGCCGTGCATCCAGCCGTTTCAGCGAAATCGGCTCACCTGTCACGTCGCAATAGCCGTATTCGCCTTCTTCAATCCGGCGCAATGCGGCGTCAATCTTGCTAACCAGCTTGCGGGCGCGATCACGGGTTCGCAGCTCAAGCGCGCGGTCGGTTTCTTCACTGGCGCGGTCCGCCACATCCGGAATATTACGCGTCCCATCCTGAAGTGTTTCGATCGTGTCGCGGCTCCCGGCCAGTAGTTCCTGCTTCCAGGCGTTCAGCTTGCGGCGAAAATACTCAAGCTGTTTGTCATTCATGAAAGGTTCATTTGCGGCCGGGCTATAGTCGTCCGGCAGAAAGACTTCCTGCTTCATTTCAACTCCCTCTGGGTGGCCTGCAACGTCCATCATAAAACTTCTCCGAACACGTGGCCCCCTCTTGATCCAGCGTTTATCCGAGGCTTGAAAGATTGTCACTACACAATCATAGGCCACTCAGGTTAAAAGCACCGCCAACAGGATATGCGCGTAGCTATCGCACCAAAGGGTTGGAAAACATGAAATTTCAAGGCACGGCCGAGTATGTGGCCACTGACGACCTGACAATTGCGGTGAATGCCGCCGTCACATTGGAACGTCCATTGCTGGTCAAGGGAGAGCCAGGCACCGGCAAGACCGAACTGGCCCGCCAGGTGGCGCAGGCGCTGGGGTGCGAGATGATCGAGTGGAACATCAAATCCACCACCCGGGCACAGCAGGGCCTGTATGAATACGATGCCGTTTCACGCCTGCGTGACAGTCAGTTGGGCGAAGAGCGGGTGCATGATGTGGGCAATTACATCCGCAAGGGCAAGCTGTGGCAGGCGTTTGAATCTGACAAACGCGTGGTGTTGCTGATTGATGAGATCGACAAGGCCGATATCGAGTTTCCCAACGACCTTTTGCAGGAACTCGATAAGATGGAGTTCTTTGTGTATGAGACCGGCGAGACCATTGTGGCGCGTCATCGCCCGATCATCCTGATCACTTCAAACAACGAAAAGGAACTGCCCGACGCCTTCCTGCGCCGCTGTTTCTTTCACTATATCCGGTTCCCGGATGAGGCGACGATGCGCAAAATTGTCGATGTGCATCATCCGGGCATCAAGGACGCGCTTCTGACAACCGCCCTGACCCAGTTTTATGAGTTGCGCGACACCCCGGGGCTCAAGAAAAAGCCATCAACGTCTGAGGTGCTGGACTGGCTGAAGCTGCTCTTAGCCGAAGACCTGACGTCCGAGGACCTGAAACGCGACGGGGCCAATGCGTTGCCCAAGCTACATGGTGCGCTGCTCAAGAACGAACAGGACGTACATTTGTTTGAAAGGCTGGCGTTTATGGCGCGGGGGCAGCGTTAAAGTACAAAGTACCCTGATGTTTATCCATTTGGAGACCTATCGACATGAAAATCACCGCTATTGAGACCATAAGACTGCAACAACACCCCAATGTTCTGATGGCACGGGTGATTACAGATGATGGCATAACCGGACTGGGTGAGACGTTTTTCGGCGCCGAGGCGGTCGAGGCGGATATCCATGCGCGCATAGCAGGTGAAATCCTTGGGCAGGACCCAACCCGGATCGAATTCCTTAATGCCAAAATGCGCCCCTATGCCGGATTCGGATCAACCGGGGCCGAGATGCGTGCGCTGTCGATGATCGACGTGGCCCTTTGGGATATCGCGGCCAAATCCATGCAATGTCCGTTGCATGACCTGTTGGGCGGGGCCACGCGCACGTCCATTCCGGTTTATAATACCTGTGCCGGCCCACATTACGTATCGCAGACGGCAGCGGTGCGGCCGGATAATTTTGGCACGCGCGCGAGTGACGACAATGGCAGTTACGAAGACCTGGACGGGTTTCTGAAACACCCCCTAGATCTTGCCGCATCCCTGCTGGATATGGGCATATCCTCAATGAAAATCTGGCCATTTGACTTTGCCCAAGGGGCGGTCGATGGCATTGATATTTCAGTGGATGACCTGAACACGGCCCTGCGCCCGTTCGAACAAATCCGCGCAAAATTCGGCGACAAGATGCGGCTTAAGGCCGAGTTGCACGGGTTGTGGAGCCTGAATGCTGCCCGAAAAATCTGTGCAGCCCTTGAACCGATCGGCATGGATTGGGTCGAAGACCCGATCTGGATGGACCGGACCGAACAGATCGGCGAATTGGCGGCGTCCACCAGCGTGCCACTTGCGGGCGGAGAAACCCTGGCGACACTTGGTCAGTTCAGTGCCCTGATGGACGTGGGCAAAATCGCCACGCCAATTATGGATGTGGTCTGGGCCGGCGGCATCACCGCGGCCCGCAAAATCGCTGTTCTGGCCGAAGCACGGGGGCGCCCGATCGCTTTTCACGACTGCTCGGGGCCGGTCACGCTGGCGGTTTCGACCCATTTGGCCCTGTCCCAGACCAATGTGCGCGAACAGGAATTCACAAGGGGATTCTATTACGGTTGGTACGGGGATTTTGTTGAAAACCTGCCGCCGATCCGGCAGGGCATGATATCGGCACCAATTGGCAACGGCCATGGCCTGGAGCTGAAGCCCGGGATTGCGAAACGCGACGATGTCAGCATTCGGATTTCAAAGCTATAACAACACGTTGTGCGCCGAACCTTGTTCGGGTGTCTGAATAGCGAAATCCGTGTCACAAAGTTACACAGTTTCCACCTTGATCGCGCCCAGATACAAATTGCATATTGAGTGGAAAGCCCGGTTCTGTCTAATTGGAAGCCATGTCACAGCAAACCAATCATATAATACGCCCATTGCACGCCGATGACCGCGCTGAGTGGGCACAAATGTGGTGCGATTATCTGGTCTATTATGAAACCTC
>DAOUQK010000036.1 GCA_030625695.1 Paracoccaceae bacterium
TTGGTACAGGTTCTTGCGCCGCTGCCGGATGTTGCGATTACTTGGGTTGATACTGCGCCGGAGCGGTTTCCCGATGATGTTTCGGGAGCCAGGGTTGTGCCGGTTGCCCGGCCTGCTGAGTTGGTGCGGCATGCACCTGTAGAGGCGGAGCATTTGGTGGTGACATATTCTCACGCGCTTGATCTGGAACTGTGCGATCAGTTGTTGCGGCGAGGGTTTGGGTTTGCCGGGTTGATTGGGTCGGCGACCAAATGGGCCAGGTTTCGCAGCCGGTTGGCGGCTTTGGGGCATGGGGACGACCAAATAGGCAGGATTACCTGTCCGATTGGCGACCCGGGGCTGGGGAAACATCCACAGATGATTGCGGTTGGAGTGGCGGCTGAGTTGCTGCGCCCGGTCGGGGCAGAATTTATCAGGAAGGAACGACACGCATGACAACGCCTTTATTGAGCTTGCAGGGCCTGACCAAGGCCTATCCGGGTGTGATTGCCAACAACAATGTCTCGTTTGATATTGGTGAGGGCGAGGTGCACGCCTTGCTGGGTGAGAACGGGGCCGGAAAGTCGACCCTGGTCAAGATGATCTATGGGTTGGTAAAGCCGGATTCGGGCCAGATGCTGCTGAAGGGCGAGGTGTTTGCGCCGGTTGAGCCGAGGGCGGCGCGGGCGGATGGAATTGCGATGGTGTTCCAGCATTTCTCGTTGTTTGACGCGTTGAATGTGGCCGAGAATATCGCACTGGGCATGGAAGATCCGCCGGATATGCGGGATTTGGCGGCGAAAATACGTGAGGTTTCCGAGAATTATGGTCTGCCACTGGACCCGTATCGAACGGTTGGTGATCTGAGTGCAGGAGAGCGGCAGAGGGTCGAGATTATTCGCTGTCTGTTGCAGGACCCGAAGTTGTTGATCATGGACGAGCCGACCAGTGTGTTAACGCCGCAGGAAGTGGACATCCTGTTTGAGACGTTGCTTAAGCTGCGCTCTGAGGGGACGTCGATCCTGTATATTTCGCATAAACTCGAGGAAATTCGCACGCTTTGCGATCATGCGACTGTTCTGCGGCTGGGCGAGAATGTTGGCGAGTGTACACCTGCTGACACGACCGCCAGCGAGATGGCGGAATTGATGGTCGGCTCAGAACTGAAGACGCCTGAGAGGGCGGCTAGGGAGATGGGTGAGGTGGCGTTGGATATTTCGGGTCTTTCAGTGCCATCGCCGTCTGAGTTTGGCACGGCTTTGCGAAACGTGCATCTGACGGTGAGAAAAGGCGAGATTCTGGGCGTTGGTGGCGTGGCTGGTAATGGGCAGGATGAGTTGCTTGGGGTGTTGTCAGGCGAGACGTTGACCGAGGCGGATGCGGTGAAGATGGATGGGCAGCCGATTGGGCGGTTAGGGCCGACAGAGCGGCGGCGGTTGGGGTTGCTGACGGCCCCTGAGGAGCGGTTGGGGCATGCGGCGGCGCCGGATATGAGTCTGACTGAGAATGCGATGCTGACCGGATCTGTGCGAGAGGGGCTTGAGTCGCGCGGGTTTCTCAAATGGGGTGAGGCGGCGGCATTTGCCGAGAGGATTATCGAGGTATTCGATGTGCGCACACCGGGGCCGGAGAATGCAGCAAGATCGCTTTCGGGTGGGAATTTGCAGAAGTTTGTTGTCGGGCGCGAGGTGTTGCAGCGGCCAGAAGTGCTGGTGATCAATCAGCCGACCTGGGGGGTGGATGCATCCGCTGCGTCTTCGATCCGGCAGGCTATTCTGGATTTGGCGACCGGGGGGGCTGCGGTGATCTGTATTTCGCAGGACCTGGATGAGTTGATGGAGATTTCGGACAGTTTCGCGGCTTTGAACGAGGGGCGTTTGAGTGCGCCGAGGGATGCGTCGGGACTTACTGTGGAAGAGATTGGCCTGATGATGGGTGGGGCACATGGGATGGAGGTGGCGCATGTTTAGGTGTTGCAAAAAAGAGATTCTATGCCTCCGGCGGGAGTTTATTTGGCAAGATGAAGTTGGGAGCCTGACATGATCATGCTTGAAAAAAGGCCACAGCCTTCGCGGGTTTGGTCGATGGCCACGCCTTTGGTGGCGGTTTTGGCGACGATGTTCTTTGGTGGGTTGTTGTTCATGGTGTTGGGCAAGAACCCGGTAGAGGCGATCAAGACGATCTTTTATGAGCCGTTGTTCGGCGAGTTCGCGTTTTATTATCGCCCGCAATTGCTGGTTAAAGGCGCGCCTTTGGTATTGATTGCGATTGGTTTGAGCCTGGGGTTCAAGGCGGGAATCTGGAATATTGGTGCAGAAGGGCAATATATTGTTGGCGCACTTGTCGGGGCCGGTGTTGGGCTGGCGTTTTATCCGCTTGAGGCGTGGTATGTCTTTCCTTTGATGGTGATTGGCGGGGCGTTTGGCGGATGGGCCTGGGCGATGATACCGGCATTGTTGAAGGTGCGGTTTGGCACCAATGAAATTCTGGTATCACTCATGCTGGTTTATGTGGCCGAGCAGTTCCTGGCATCGATGTCATTGGGATTAATGAAGAACCCGGATGGGTTTGGATTTCCCGGCAGTCGAAATCTGAACGATTATGCCAGCGCCAATAGTTGGATATCACAGGATACGGGCATGCATTGGGGGGTGGTTGCGGCATTCATTGCGGTGATATTCTCATACATCCTGCTAAACAGGCATATGCTGGGGTTTCACATTCGCCTGACTGGCGAAGCACCGCGCGCGGCAAAGTTTGCCGGGGTTAATCCCAAGCGGTTGGTGGTGTTTGTACTGGGCATGTCGGGCGCGCTGGCCGGGTTGGCCGGGCTGTTTGAAGTGGCCGGGCCAAGTGGGCAGATCAGCCTTAATTTCAACGTCGGTTATGGGTTCACAGCGATCATTGTTGCCTTTCTGGGGCGGTTGCATCCGGTTGGCATCTTGCTGGCAGGTGGGTTGATGGCGCTGACATACATCGGCGGAGAAATAGCCCAGTCCAATCTTGGGCTGCCGGCATCGGCCATTCAGGTGTTTCAGGGGATGCTTTTGTTCTTCCTGCTGGCGGTTGACATATTGACGAATTATCGGCTGCGGTTAAGCGCAGGAAAGGTGGCTTAAGATGGATCTTACTTCAATCAACCCGGTCCTTTTGGTGGCCTCTTTGATGGTGGCTGCAACCCCTATCCTGTTGGCCGCCATCGGCGAACTGGTTGTAGAGAAAGCCGGGGTTCTGAACCTTGGTGTCGAAGGCATGATGATTATCGGCGCGGTCAGCGGCTTTGCCATTGCGGTCGAGACCGGGTCGCCTTTGTTGGGGTTCATAGCTGCGGCCGTTGGCGGGGCTTTGTTATCTCTGTTGTTCGTGTTCCTGACCCAGGTGGCCTTGGCCAATCAGGTGGCGTCAGGTCTGGCGCTGACGTTGTTTGGTTTGGGATTTAGCGCCCTGATCGGGCAATCTTATGTGGGGATACGCCCACCTGCGACCGGGCAACTTAACATCCCGTTCCTTAGCGAATTAGATGTCGTAGGCCCGATCCTGTTCAGCCATGATCTGGTCCTTTATCTGAGCATCGCCATTGTTGCCGCTGTCTGGTACATGCTGAAATTCACCCGTGCCGGGTTGATCCTGCGCGCGGTCGGCGAAAACCACGATGCCGCCCATGCGTTGGGCTATAAGGTGGTGCGCATTCGGATCATGGCGATCATGTTTGGTGGCGCCTGTGCCGGGTTGGGCGGGGCGTACATCAGCCTTGTGAGGGTGCCGCAATGGACCGAAGGCATGACGGCGGGGATTGGCTGGATCGCACTGGCGCTGGTGGTGTTTGCCAGTTGGAAGCCATGGCGGGTTCTGCTAGGGGCCTATCTGTTCGGGGGGGTCACGGTTGTTCAGCTTAATCTGCAGGCCGCGGGCGTTGCCATTCCGGTCGAATATCTGGCAATGTCGCCGTATCTGATAACGATCATCGTGCTGGTGATCCTGTCGAAAGACAAAAGCAGCGCACCGGCCTCACTGGGCCGAATATTCCACGCCTCACACTAGGGGCACATCATATCCATAAAACGGGGAGAACTGATATGAAACTTACGAAACTACTAACAAGCGCCGCACTGGCGCTGGGGATGGCAACCGGTGCGATGGCCGACACAACCAAAGTTGGTTTTGTCTATGTCGGTCCGGTTGGCGATGGCGGCTGGACCTATGAGCACGACAAAGGCCGTCTGGCTGTCGAAGCCGAGTTTGGCGATGCGGTTGAGACCACCTATGTCGAGAACGTGGCCGAAGGCCCGGACGCCGAGCGGGTGATGACGCAGATGGCGCTTAGCGGTGCCAAGCTTATTTTTACCACGTCGTTTGGCTTTATGGACCCAACCATCAATGTGGCCAAGAAGTTCCCGAATGTGAAGTTCGAGCATGCGACCGGCTATAAGACCGCTGACAACGTTTCAGTTTATTCCGCGCGCTTTTACGAAGGCCGCGCCATTCAGGGCACCATTGCCGGGCGGATGACCAAAAGCAATGTTATCGGTTATATCGGTTCGTTCCCGATCCCCGAAGTGATCCGGGGCATCAACTCGGCCTATATTCACGCCAAAAAGGTCAACCCGGATGTGACGTTCAAGATTGTCTGGGTCTATACATGGTTCGACCCGGCCAAAGAGACAGATGCCGCCAAGGCATTGATCGAGCAAGGCGCAGATGTGATCTTGCAGCACACGGATTCCACCTCAGTTCTGACGGCGGCGGCTGAGGCCGGCAATGTGATTGGCTTTGGTCAGGCATCGGATATGGCTGAATATGCCGACGGGCCACGGGTTTCGTCGATCATCGACAACTGGGCGCCGTATTACATTGAACGCACCCGCGCCGTGATTGATGGCACTTGGGAAACCGTCAACACCTGGGACGGTATTGGTCGGGGCATGGTTGGCATTGGTGAGATCACCGACAAGGTGCCTGCCGACGTCAAAGCCGAAGCTCTGGCGCTGAAAGCGTCGATTGCGTCGGGCGAGTATCACCCGTTCACCGGGCCGATCAACAAGCAGGACGGCTCTGTCTGGCTGAAGGACGGCGAGACGGCGGATGACGGCACGTTGGCTGGCATGGGCTTTTACGTCGAAGGCATCGAAGGCGACATTCCGAGCTGATTTCGTCTGACATCTGAAAAATTGGGTAAGGCCTCGCAAATTGCGGGGCCTTTTCTTTTGGTGGTCTTTCCTTGTCGTAACACCCGTGCAACTGTGGCGTCATGAAAAACCTTACATCTCTGGACGGAACTGCCATGGGCCGCTTTGCCTTTGGCGCAATGCAATTTGGCGGCAAGGCGGATGAATCCCAATCGCTTGCCATGTACAAGGCCTGCCGCGCGGCGGGCATCACCCATTTCGACACGGCGTGGGTTTACACCGACGGTGCTTCGGAAACCCTTTTGGGCGCAATGATCGGTGATGAACGCGATCAGTTGTTGATTGCCACCAAATTCGGTGCGGTTGGCGGCGCCGGGCTGGCCAATATGCAAGAGCAGTTTGACGTCTCGCGCAAACGGTTGGGCATGGACATGGTCGATGTGCTGTACCTGCACGGTTTCGATCCGGACACAGACGCAAGAGTGACGATGGAAGGGCTGGCAGGGCTGCACCAGGCCGGCCAGATCCGTTATATCGGCCTGTCCAATTTTGCGGCCTGGCAGGTGATGCACTGGGTTCGGGTGGCGGCAGAGTTTGATCTGTCCATTGATATCATCCAGCCAATGTATAACCTTGTCAAACGCCAGGCCGAGGTCGAAATCCTGCCGATGAGCGTGGATCAGAACATTGCCGTGGCCGCCTATTCCCCGCTTGGAGGTGGGCTTTTGACCGGGAAATACGGCGGTGACACGCAAGGGCGGCTTCGTGAAGACAACCGCTATGCGCGTCGTTACGATCAGGATTGGATGTATGATGCCGCCGGTAATCTTGCGGTTTTGGCCGAGCAACATGATACGGACCCGACGACCCTGGCCGTGGCCTGGGTTGCGGCGCATCAAACAAGCCCGATACCAATCATATCCGGACGAACGGCAGAGCAATTGCGCCCGTCATTGGTCGCGCTGGCGTATGAATTGCCGGGTGATCTTTATGACCAGATCAGCGCGCTTAGTCCGACGCCACCACTGGCCACCGACCGAAGCGAAGAGCAGTCATGAAACTGACAAACATCAGCACCGCCCATCCCGGGGTGGGTGACCGGTTAATGGCCCCAGCGGCGGCCCGTAACATAGATGCCATCTGTGACTTGCTGCAAGAGGTCGCCCCGCCCAAAGGCAATGCACTGGAACTGGCCAGCGGCACCGGAGAGCACATAGCCCGCTTGGCCGCCCTTATGCCGGGGCTGAACTGGCAGGCCAGCGATGTGGACGCATCCCGACGCGCCAGTGCTGACGCCCACGCCAAAGACGCAGGGCTAAGCAATCTGGCCCCGGCAATTGATCTTGACGCCACCGCACCGGGGTGGGGCGCAAAACATACCGGTCAGTCGTTGATTTTCCTGTCCAACCTGCTGCATCTGATCACTGACGTACAGGCAAGTACCCTGATTGCCGAAGCTGCCACCGCCCTGACCCGTGGGGGGCGTTTGGTGGTCTATGGCCCTTTCATGCGGGGTGGAGAGTTGACCAGTGATGGTGATATTTCCTTTCATCAAAGCCTTAAAACTCGCGACCCGCTGATCGGTTATAAGGATGATTTCGACGTGATGGATTTGATGCAAGAATCCGGCCTGGACATGGTGGACGTGATCGAAATGCCCGCCAATAATCTGGTCCTGGTGGCCGAAAAATAGCCATCTTACCCCCCTGTGACAGATTGTAGCGACGGAAAACCCGAGGCGGTGCGTACCACATATATCAACAACTGAATATATGGAGATATTACATGACACCTCGCCTTTTGCTGACCATTGCTGCCGCACTGACCCTAGGCTCTGCTGCCTATGCCCAACAAGGCCAACCCGGCGCGCATTTCATCGAAAATTGGGATATGAACGAAGATGGCCATGTGAGCTTGGCCGATGCTGAGCAAAAGCGTGGCGAGATTTTCATCATGTTTGATCAGGATGAGGACGGGTTGCTGAACAGCAGCGAATACGACCTGTTCGATGAAACCCGTCAGGCCGATATGAACGAAAATGCAGGCGGCCACAAAAAGGGCGCGATGCGCAACGTGAACAACGCAATGAAGCGTGAATTCAACGATGTGAATGGCGACGGCATGGTCTCGCAGGATGAGTTTGTTTCCAAAGCAGCAGATTGGTTCAAGATGATGGACCGTACCGGCGACGGTATTGTAACCACTGAGGATTTCGGACGCAAAGGCGGCTGAATACAGTCAGTTTCCGGGCGGCAGTCGATGGCAATTTCTGCAAGTCGCCTGTCGCCCGGACATGCCGTTTCTACATATCCTTGCGGATCGCTTCGTTTTTTGGGTCATAGGGGCTGTCCGCTGTAACCTCGGCCCCCCACAACCGGCCTTGCATCCTGACTTTAAGCTTTGTTCCAGGCTCGGCCAGAGCAACCGGCACATAGCCCATGCCAATCGATTTACCGAACGTCACCGAATAGCCGCCCGAGGTCAGCCGCCCAACCCGGTTGCCGTCATGATACAACGCCTCCCGGCCCCAGGGGTCGGCATCTTCGGGTCCGTCAATCAACAGGGTGACACATTTTGAGCGGATGCCGATTTTCTGCATCGCGTCACGCCCGTGAAATTCTTTGCCCAGATCGACAAATCGTGGCAAATCAGCCTCAAGCGGAGTCGCATCCCGGCCCAGTTCAGTACCAAAGGCACGATAAGATTTCTCTTGCCGCAGCCAGTTTTGTGCCCGTGCGCCGACCAGTTTCATGCCATGCGGCGCACCTGCCTCCATCAACTGATCCCACAGGTAATTCTGCATCTCCATCGGGTGATGCAATTCCCAGCCCAATTCCCCGGTATAGGCCACGCGGATGGCGCGCACCGGACACATGCCCAGTTCGATATTGCGCGCACTAAGCCACGGGAACCGCTTGTTGGACAGAACACTACCCGGGTCGCCATCCTTGATCAGCGTATTCAGAACCGCGCGCGATTTTGGTCCGGCAATGGCAAACACACCCCATTGCGTGGTCACATCCTGAATTTCAATATAGCCGAATTCACCCATCTTGTCGGTCGCAGCCTTGCGCAGATAATCCGCGTCATAGGTCGTCCACGCCCCGGCCGAGACCAGATAGTATTCCTCTTCAGCCAGTCGGACGATGGTATATTCGGTCCGCGTCGTTCCCGCGCCGGTCAGGGCGTACGTCAGGTTTATACGGCCCACGCGCGGCAGCTTGTTACAGGTGAACCAATCCAGAAACGCGGTCGCCCCGGGTCCTTTGACCTCATGCTTGGTGAACGCCGTGGCATCAACCAAGCCAACGCCATTGCGGATCGCCATCGCCTCATCATGCGCATATTGCCACCAACCGCCGCGCCGGAAAGAACGTGCGTCATGGTCAAAATTATCGGGCGCATCCAAGGCCCCATAATAATTCGGACGCTCCCAGCCATTAACCCAGCCGAACTGTGCGCCCAACGCCTTTTGCCGCTCATAGGCGGGTGCTGTGCGCAATGGCCGACAGGCCGGACGTTCCTCATCCGGGTGGTGTAAAACATAGACGTGGTCGTAACATTCTTCGTTCTTGCGGGCGGCAAACTCGGTGGTCATCCAATCGCCGTACCGCTTGGGGTCAAGTGGCGCCATGTCGATCTCGGCCTCTCCGTCCACCATCATCTGCGCCAGGTAATATCCGGTTCCCCCGGCGGCGGTGATGCCAAACGAAAACCCTTCCGCCAGCCACATATTGCACAGGCCAGGTGCCGGACCAACCAGTGGATTACCATCCGGCGTATAACAAATCGGCCCGTTGAAATCATCCTTCAGGCCACTTTCCTCGCACGACGGAATACGGTGGATCATCGCCAGATACTGATCTTCAATACGCTCCAGATCGAGCGGGAACAGATCAGCCCGGAAACTATCCGGCACGCCGTGTTCGAAACACGCAGGCGCGCCTTTTTCATAGACGCCTAAAATCCAGCCACCGCGCTCTTCGCGTACATAAGACTGGGCATCCGCATCGCGGATCACCGGGTGTTCATCCCCGCCCTTGGCGCGGAACTCCACCAACGCGGGGTCCTTATCCATGACAATAAACTGATGCTCGACCGGAATTGCCGGGATCTTGATGCCTAACATCCCAGCAGTCCGCTGCGCGTGATTGCCGGACGCCGTCACCACATGCTCGGCCCTGACCACTACCTGCTCGTCCGACGGTACAAGATTACCGCCCCGTTCGACCATCTTGGTACAGGTCACTTCCCAGACTTCACCGGTCCAGTGAAACCCGTCTGCCTGCCATTTACGCTCAATAACCACCCCGCGTTGCCGCGCGCCTTTGGCCATCGCTTGGGTCACATCCGCCGGGTTAATGTAACCATCAGTGTTGTGATAAAGCGCGCCCTTCAAATCCTCCGTGCGGATCAGTGGCCACCGCTCCTTGATCTGCTCTGGGGTCAACCATTCATAAGGTACATCACAGGTCTCGGCGGTCGAGGCATAAAGCATATACTCATCCATCCGCTCATCGCTCTGCGCCATGCGCAGATTGCCGACTACGGCAAACCCGGCATTAAGTCCGGTCTCGGCCTCCAACGACTTATAAAACTCTACCGAATACTTATGAATATGCGTGGTTGCAAAAGACATATTGAACAACGGCAACAATCCTGCCGCGTGCCAGGTCGACCCGGACGTTAACTCATCCCGCTCCAGCAACATCACATCATCCCACCCGGCCTTTGCCAGATGATACGCAATCGAAGTTCCTACGGCCCCGCCGCCGATAACAAGTGCTTTAACATCGGTTTTCATATGCCCGCCCTCCGGATAGAATCTGTATCCTCGCGGTTATGCCAAAGGTTCACCACCAGCGCCCAATCCATCCGACCCAAAACGCGCCAAAACCGACCAATCACACCGCTCCAGCTTCATCTTGCAAAATAAACTCCTGCCAGAGGCACGTGCCAAAGGCGCGTTCAGCAACTTTCAAAGTATCTTGCCCGGGTTCATAATACCCGCCGGGTCCAAAGCCGCCTTGATCGCCGCCATCACCTTGGTCGCCGACCCCAGCTCCTTTTGTAAGTATGGTCGCTTGCCCTGCCCGATCCCGTGTTCGCCGGTACATGTCCCATCCATCGAAATCGCCAGTTCGTTCAGCCAGCCAATGAACTCATCCGCTCGGGTTAGTTCGTCCGCATCCTTCATATCTACCAGCAGAGAGCAGTGGAAATTGCCGTCGCCAACATGGCCGACGATGGGCGACAGCAGGTCAAGCTGGGTTGCCTTGGCCTGGGCCGCAGTCACACATTCGGCCAATCGAGAGATTGGCACGCAGACGTCAGTGGCGATCCCTTTGGAGCCGGGCCGTATTTGCATGACCGCCCAATACAGATCATGGCGCGCTTTCCACATGGCGTTGCGTTCTTCGGTACTGGTGGTCATGACGAACTTCTCGCCACCAAAATCCTCGGCAATGCCGCCAAATGTCTCGGCCTGTTCTTTAACCCCCGCGTCAGAGCCGTGAAACTCCAGCAGCAAAAGCGGCGTTTCCGGCAAGGACAGCTTGGAATAGGCGTTGATCGCCTTGACGCAAGTCTCATCCAACAACTCAATCCGCGCGACCGGCACCCCGTATTGAATGGTCATCATCACCGCGCGGCAAGCCGCATCCACGGTTGGAAACGAACACGACGCAGCAGAAATCGCCTCGGGAATGCCTTGCAATCGCAAGGTAATCTCGGTGATCAGGCCCAGCGTGCCCTCAGACCCCACCATCAACCGCGTCAAATCATAACCCGCCGACGACTTTTTCGCCCGCTGCGCTGTGCGAATAACCTCGCCATCCGGCATCACTACCTGTAACGCGATCACGTTGTCTTTCATTGTGCCGTACCGCACCGCATTGGTGCCCGAGGCCCGCGTCGCCGTCATGCCGCCAAGCGACGCGTTGGCGCCCGGGTCGATGGGAAAGAACAACCCCTGATCGCGCAGATAGGTGTTCAGGTCTTCGCGGGTCACACCGGGTTGCACGACACAATCCAGATCACTGGCATTAACGGCCAAAATCTGGTTCATCTCAGCGACATCAACCGATATCCCACCTGCGGGCGCGTTGACATGGCCCTCCAAAGAGGTGCCGGTGCCATAAGGAATGACCGGCACTTTGTGGGTAGCGCAGGTTTTGACGATCTCGGAAATCTCTTCCACCGACTGCGGAAACACTACCGCATCCGGGGGCTGATTTTCGATATAGGTGGTGGTATGTCCGTGCTGTTCACGGATCGCCTGCCCGGTATGAAACCGGTCGCCAAAGCGTTGTTTCAGAATGCCAAGGGCGGTTTCAATACCCGCTTCGTTGCGGGGCAGGGATGTGGCCTGAACCATGATTGTCTTCCTTTGTTATTCGCCTATTGCAATGCCTTCACGGCGCGGATCAGCCCCACCAAAAAGCCCATCGGGGGTGATGGCAATTGCGTGCAACCCCGAATTCAGATCGCGTATTTTGACCTCGAACCCCATCGCCTCCAGCTCCAGAGCCAACCCTTCCGCGTCACTTTCGCTTTCAAGATCATAGGTGCCAAACCGGTTGACCGCATGGCCCATGGAGACCGCCTGTTGCACGTCCATACCCCAATCGGCCCAGGCAATGATTGCGCTGGCCACGTAGCCAATGATCCGGCTGCCCCCGGGCGAGCCGATGGCCAGCACTGGTGCGCCATCCTGCATCACAATGGTTGGCGACATCGACGATCTTGGCCGCTTGCCCGGTTCCAGCCGGTTGGCGATGGGTACGCCATTCCGGTGGGTGCGGAACGAAAAATCGGTCAACTCGTTGTTAAGCAGAAACCCCCGTACCATCAGACGCGATCCAAAGGCGTTTTCGACGGTTGTCGTCATCGACAATACATTGCCAAAGCCATCAACAATCGAGATATGCGAGGTCGATGGCAATTCAATCGACGCGTCGTCGGCCCAGTTCAGCGCATGGTCAAATTCGGGACTGCCGGGGGTTACCTCCTGCAAAGCCACGTCGCCTTGCAAAAGTTCTGCACGCGCCTCCAGATAATCCGGATCTACCAGCCCCTTGGTGGGCATCGGCACAAAGTCGCTATCAGCCATGTACCGGCCCCGGTCGGCAAACGCCAGGCGTGAGGCATCGCCGATCAACCGCCAGGCTGTGGCGCTGTCGGGGCCCAGATCGCCCAGATCGAAATGGTTCAATTGCCCAAGGATCTGGCCAACAGTCAGTGCGCCGGACGATGGCGGGCCCATACCGCAAACATCATAGGCGCGGTAGGCGACGCACACCGGATCACGCGCGCGCACGCTGTAGATTGCCAGATCAATCTCGGACAACACGCCGGGATTGCCCGGTGCGTTTTGCACCTCCTGCACAATGTCACGGGCAATGGGTCCGGTGTAAAACCCGTCCGGCCCCAACGATGCCAACGCCCGCAGAGTGTTGGCATACTCCCGGTTGCGCAATTGATCCCCGGCCTTCAGCGCAACACCCCCCGGCAGAAAATAATCCGCTGTTGTCGGGTGGATTGCCAGCCTCTCAGCGTCATATTCGATCGACCCGGCAAGCCGAGGAGATACAGTAAACCCCTGACCCGCATGGGTAATTGCGTGACCAAACAGCCAACGCCACGGCAACCGGCCCCACCGTTGCCAGGCCTCTCCCATCAAGGCCGGCGTGCCTGGTGTTCCAACCGAACGCCCGCCAACAACCGCATCAAAGAACCCAAGCGGTTCACCATCGTCGTCCTGAAATAGCTGCGGCGTCGCAGCCAGCGGTGCTGTTTCGCGCCCGTCCAGTGTGGTCAGTTCTTTGGTGGCCGCATCATACCAGACCAGAAACGCACCACCCCCCAGACCCGAGGATTGTGGCTCGACCAGCCCCAGCACGGACTGCACCGCAACCATCGCATCCGCCGCCGTGCCTCCGGCCCGCAAAATGTCCGCCCCGGCCTCGGCGGCCAATGGATTGGCAACTGCGATCATCCAGTTCTGTGAGGT
The DNA here is from genome assembly GCA_030625695.1 of Paracoccaceae bacterium. Taxonomy (GTDB): domain Bacteria; phylum Pseudomonadota; class Alphaproteobacteria; order Rhodobacterales; family Rhodobacteraceae; genus NVQY01. The sequence continues at coordinate 13,117 of DAOUQK010000036.1, forward strand.
GACAGGCAGGCCTTGTTCTTTTGCTTCAAGTGAGGCGGCAATTGTTGCCGACAGACCGGTGGCCTCATCAATGGTTCCAGTGTCGGTTGCCGCTTCGGGGGCGACGCTGTCTGCCGTTTGTTGTGCAAATGCCCCGCCTGAGACATTGCTGCAGGCCAGCAACGCCGCAATCAGCCACTGAATTCGCATGCTTTTTCCCTTCGGGATTTCAAGTTACAACATCGACGGAACCACCTGATCCGGTGGCCGATGCCCGTCTTCGAACGTCTTGATGTTAATGATAACTTTTTCACCCATTTCGATCCGGCCTTCCAATGTGGCAGATCCCATGTGCGGCAACAGCACGACATTCTTCAACTCGCGCAGACGCGGGTTTATGTCGGTACCATGTTCGTAAACATCCAAACCCGCGCCAGCAATCTCGCCCGCCCGCAACATTCGGGTCAGGGCGTTTTCGTCGATCACATCGCCGCGCGCGGTGTTGACGATCACCGCTGTGGGTTTCAGCAGTTTCAGACGCCGGGCGTTCATCAAATGGAACGTGCTGGGCGTCGCTGGACAATTGATCGAAATCACATCCATCCGCGCCACCATCTGATCAAGACTGTCCCAATAGGTGGCCTCAAGCGCCTCTTCAATCTCGGGGCGCAGGCGTTTGCGGTTGTGGTAATGGATCTGCATGCCAAACGCCGCCGCCCGTCGCGCCACCGCCTGACCAATCCGGCCCATGCCAAGGATGCCCAGCCGCCGCCCACCAACCCGACCGCCCATCAGCGCCGTAGGGGCCCAGCCTTGCCAATCGCCCGATTGCATCACCGCCAAGCCTTCGGGAATACGCCGGGTCACCGCCAAAATTAGCGCCATGGTCATATCGGCGGTGTCATCGGTCAAAACACCGGGCGTGTTCGAGACCAAAACACCGCGCTGACGCGCCGTAGCCACGTCGATATGGTCAACCCCCGCACCATAGTTGGCAATCAGCTTAAGCTTGTCACCGGCTTGCGCCAGCAGGCGGGCATCAATGGTATCTGTGACTGTAGGGATTAGAATATCGGCGGATTTTACCGCTTCGGCCAGCTCTGCACGGGTCATGGGGGTGTCATCATCGCGCAGCTTGATATCAAACAATTCGCTCAGTCGGGTTTCGACCGCTTCGGGCAACCGTCGCGTCACGACAACACTCAGACGTTCTCTTGGCAATTCTGCTCTCCTGTTGCTTTTCAAAATGGTGGACGCCGTGCCATGGTGGCGCAGGAACAGGCAGGGCACAAGAACCCGATGCGCAAATGACGCAGCCTTTTTGATAATTTTTGGGCAGACGGGCAGGCAGGCAGTGACAATATCCTACATTTCCAAGCGCGCCTTTGTGCGTATTGCTGCCGCCATTCTGGTGGCTGGCCTTATCTTTCCACTTGGGTTGGTGGCCCCGGCGATGGCCGAGGGCAAACGTGGCCCTGTGACCAATCTGCCGATGCCGCGTTATGTGTCGATGAAATCGACCAAAGGCAACGTCCGACGTGGTCCGTCCTTAAGCCATCGCATCGACTGGGTGTTCAAACGCCGCGATATGCCGTTGCAGATCACCGCAGAACACGGCCATTGGCGCCGGGTTCAGGACCGCGACGGCATGGGCGGGTGGGTTCACTATGCACTGTTGTCGGGGGTCCGGACCGTGTTGGTGGAACGTGACATGTTGCAGGTCTATACCCGGCCCGATCTGAAGACACCGGTTTCAGCGGCGTTCGAACTTGGGGTTGTCGCGCGGTTGGGGTCATGTATCGAAAGTTGGTGCCGGGTTTCGGCCGGCGGTTATAAAGGCTGGGCGCGCAAAACATCGCTTTGGGGTGTCTTACCGGGAGAGTTGCGCGACTGACATCAAATGTCGGGGGCACGTCTTGAGCGCAGCTCATTTTGGCAGGAATGGTGCGCAAACGCACATCCTACGGCCTGCGGTAAACGACATCTTTTGCGCCAAGTAGTGGCAAAACCGTCAGTATATACTCCAGTCATCTTCGTTTGCGACTTCGCCAATTGCCAGCCACGCCACCCTAAGACGTGCAATACGCGTGTCTAACCAGGTGCGAAAAACGATGTCAAAGCCCAGGGTTGTCACGTTCTGCGCCGTCACTTCGATCCGCACTGGCGATTTGGTGTCCACATCCCAAAGTGAGACGGATGTATGCACCATTGGTGGTTTATTGAACGCCTCGCCAAACCCGACCGCCCGGCGGCGCTCGCGTTCGCCTGAACCGGTCCACATATCGCCACCGTTTTCAAAGTCGCTGAACAGGACGACGTCGCCCTGATCAATGCCGACCAGATGATTCTCAATTCGTTTCATGTGTTTTTCTTATCGCTGCGCACCGCAAACTATTGGAGATATACGACAATATTCAGGCAAAAGAAAACCGGCCCTGTGGCAGGGCCGGTTTGGTTACTACCTTATCTGACTGGCCTTGCCGTCACAGGTTTATATGGGTGCCCAGGGCTTCCATATCGGCAAGCAGCTTGGTGGCATCATCCACCAATGAGTGCTGCCCGCCATGAGCCGCGTGAAGCTCGGCATAGGCCGAGCGCGCGGATTCGACCATTTCATCCACATGCGCCCGGGTCATTTCGCTGACCGGAACAACCTTTTCGGCCAAAACCGACACTGCTGCCCCGGTGATTTCGGCAAAGCCGCCGGTCACGACATATTCTGTTGCCTCACCTTCTGAAGTTTCGGCGCGCAGAATGCCGGGGCGCAGGGTGGTGATGACAGGCGCATGGTCCGGCATCGCCGTCATATCTCCGTCCGCACCGGGTATCTGCACCGCGCTTACCTGCATCGACGCAAGGCTACGCTCGGGGCTTACCAGATCGAATTGCATCGTATCTGCCATTTGCTTTGCTCCTTATCAGGCCGCGTCTGCGGCCATACGCTCGGCTTTGGCGATCACGTCGTCAATGCCGCCAACCATCAGGAAGGCACCCTCGGGCAAGTGATCGTATTCGCCGGCCACAACCGCTTTGAACGAGGCAATGGTTTCTTCCAGCGGCACCTGAACGCCGGGGGAACCGGTGAAGACCTGGGCCACGTCAAACGGCTGGCTCAGGAAACGCTCGATCTTACGCGCACGGGTCACGGTTGTTTTGTCTTCTTCTGACAGTTCGTCCATGCCGAGAATGGCGATGATGTCCTGAAGCGATTTGTAACGCTGAAGAATTTGCTGAACGCTGGTCGCAACGCCGTAATGCTCTTCGCCAACAATCGCCGGGTCAAGCAGACGGGATGTGGAATCAAGCGGGTCAACCGCCGGATAGATGCCTTTTTCCGAGATCGCCCGGTTAAGAACCGTGGTCGCATCAAGGTGAGCAAACGAAGTCGCCGGGGCCGGGTCGGTCAGGTCGTCCGCAGGGACGTAAACCGCCTGCACGGAGGTGATGGACCCGGATTTTGTCGAGGAAATCCGTTCTTGCATGGTACCCATGTCGGTCGCCAGCGTCGGCTGATAGCCCACAGCAGACGGGATACGACCCAACAGGGCGGAACATTCGGAACCGGCCTGAGTAAAGCGGAAGATGTTGTCAACAAAGAACAAAACGTCAGCGCCCGTGTCATCGCGGAACTGTTCCGCCAGGGTCAGACCCGACAAAGCAATCCGCATCCGCGCACCGGGAGGTTCGTTCATCTGGCCGTAAACCAGAGCGATTTTCGACTCGGGCAGGTTATCAGGAACGATAACACCGGATTCGATCATTTCGTGGTAAAGGTCGTTGCCTTCACGGGTCCGTTCACCCACGCCGGCAAACACCGACACGCCTGAGTGCACCTTGGCAATGTTGTTGATCAACTCCATGATCAGAACCGTCTTG
>DAOUQK010000368.1 GCA_030625695.1 Paracoccaceae bacterium
CTTGCCAACAAACTTTCTCAGGAGCGGCGGTCGCGTCTGGCCGCCGAACGTCTGCTTGAACTGAAGCAGGCAGAGCTTTCGGCCGCGAACCGCAAGCTGGGCCGTCACGCATTGGCCCTGACCAAACGGATCGGCGAAACCCAAGCCGAAGCCGACACAATCCGTGACGAAGTCGTCAACGTCCGTAACGAAAATGAACGCGTCAAATCCGACCTGTCTCTGGCCAACGAAAAGGTAGAGATTGCCGAGCGTCGGCTTTGGCATTCGATCCAGACAATCCAGGACGGTTTCGCCTTTTTTGATACGGATAACATGCTAATCGGCGCAAATACCGCCTATCTCACATTTTTTGACGATCTGGAGGAGGTGACCCCGGGGGTGAATTACATGCGCATCCTGCAATTGATGACCGACGAAGGGTTGGTCAATACCGAGGATCTGAACCCCGACACCTGGCGCGCCAAAATGACCGAGCGCTGGTTTGAACCAAACCCCGAACCGATCGTTATCAGGATGTGGAACGATCAATATATCAAGCTGATCGACCAACGCGGCCACGGTGGTGACGTGGTCAGCCTGGCGCTGAATATTACCGCCACTGTACGGTACGAAGAACAACTGAAAGATGAACGTAAAAACGCCGAGGCCGCCAATCGGGCCAAATCGGCGTTCCTTGCCAATATGAGTCATGAAATTCGCACGCCGATGAACGGCGTGATCGGCATGGCCGAACTGCTGAACGATACAGAATTGGACGAAGAACAACGGCTTTACACCAATACCATCAAGAACTCGGGCGAGGCGTTGCTGGTTATTATCAACGACGTGCTGGATTATTCCAAGATCGAGGCCGACAAGCTGGTTCTGCATCCCGACACTTTTGATTTCGAACGCTGCATCCACGAAGTAGTCATGTTGCTGCAGGCAACGGCGCGCGACAAAGGCCTGTCGCTGCTGGTTGATTACGACATGTTCCTGCCGACCCTGCTGGTTGGTGACCCCGGGCGGTTGCGCCAGATCCTGACCAATCTGGTGGGCAACGCCGTCAAATTCACCTCAAAGGGCCATGTGCTTATCCAGGTGACCGGCATTCCCGGGGGGCCGGGCGAAGATTGTTCAATCCACGTCACCATCGAAGACACCGGCATTGGCATCGCCAAAGATAAAGTCCAGCATATCTTTGGTGAATTCAATCAGGTTGAAGATGAACGTAACCGTCAGTTTGAAGGCACCGGCCTGGGTCTGGCCATTTCCAAACGTCTGATTGAACTGATGGGCGGCGCTGTCTGGGTCGATAGCGAAGAGGGCAAAGGCTCTTGTTTTGGGTTCCGGATCAACCTGCCTGCCGCCGATGGGCCTCAGCCAACACCACCCAAATTGCCCGAGGGTTTGCATCAGGTTCTGCTGGTCGACAACGAAGACGCCAATCGCGACATTCTGCAAAAACAGATGGAGCAATTGGGCCTTAAGGTCACGTCCTGCCGGTCAGGGAAAACTGCACTAGAGGCAATGACCAACGACATCGGCTTGGTTCTGAGCGAGCATAATATGCCCGATATGGACGGTCTGGAACTGGCCGAGGCGCTGCGTGGCGCGGGCTGGGTGGATATGCCGGTCCTGTTGTTAAGCGCCAATCCCGGCTTTGCCCAAAGCGACCCGGCCCGCAGGTTTTTGCAAGGGACCATACAAAAGCCATTCTCGCGCACCGGGTTGTTTGAGCATTTAGCCAATCTGCAATATCCGTTGGATACGGAAACAATTGTTTCCATGACAGGGTCGCAGAATACGCCCAACACCGATCCAGAGGCATTGGTTGAACCAGAACTAAAAGACGCAAAATTGGCCGAGTCGACAAAACCGGAAGTGCTTGAACAATCGCCGCCTGAAGTGCCTGACAAGCCTAACTCTAAGCCGCCAAAACGTCGTCTTCATATTGGATTTGTTGATACTCACGCACCTGATGAAAAAGCGACCTCGAAACCCGAAACCACAGTACCTGACATCAATGCCCCAGAACCTTTGCGTAAGATGCGCGTACTTGCGGCCGAAGACAACAAGACCAATCAATTGGTATTCCGTAAAATGGTCAAAACCCTGAACATCGAAATCAAGTTCGCCAACAACGGGATCGAGGCCGTAGCGGCGTTTCAGGACTTTGAACCGGATATGATTTTCATGGATATTTCCATGCCCAAAATGGACGGCAAAGAGGCAACCGGTGAAATTCGCAAGCTTGAGGCCAAAACTGGCGACCACATTCCAATCGTTGCCCTGACAGCCCACGCAATGGACGGCGACGAGGACGGCATTCTTGCCGCCGGGCTGGATCATTACCTGACCAAACCCTTGCGCAAGGCGCTGATCCACGAGCAAGTGGCCAATCACGCGCCGCAGGATGCTCAGCCGATTTCCGACTAGAACCAATCTCTCGAGTCCAGACTCCAGCAATCATCCGTAGGGCGGGGTTTCACCCCGCCATCCACATGACGACAACAAGTCAACCTTTGGGCGCGGTGGTATAACATCACTCCTGCAAATAAAGTTGCCAAGTCAAATTATAGGGGAGCCAGAGAGTGTCGCGTCTGTTGGGATTTACCTTGAACTTGTCATTTCAGACGCCGTCACATAGGGGCGCAAAAATACCGGCCTGTCCGGTTCGGACAGGGCCGCGTCAAATACATAACCACCACTGTCAAAATCCTTGAGCGATGCAGGGTCGTCCAGTCGGTTCTGCACAATGAACCGCGCCATTGCCCCGCGCGCCCGTTTGGCAAAGAAACTGACAATCGTCGGCGCACCACCTTTATCTTCCATAAAGACCGGAGTAACCACCTGTAATTTCAACGCTTTAAGGTCCACAGCCCCGAAATATTCCTGACTGGCGCAATTGACCAGAACGCCCGCACCAACCTGCTGTCCTTGCGCATTCAACGACTTTGACAATTGATCGCCCCAGTATTGATAAAGCGACTTGCCGCGCCGGGTTTTCAAACGACTACCCATTTCCAACCGATAAGGCTGGATCGCGTCCAACGGGCGCAACAACCCGTAAAGCCCGGACAAAATCCGCAAATGATCCTGTGCCCAGGCCATTTCTTCTGCATCAAGCGTTGCCGCCTCAAGCCCCAGATAGGTATCCCCGGCAAAGGCCAATGCCGCCGGACGGGTCACATCCGCACCCGGCTCATCCTGAAACACCTTGAACCGATCCCGGTTCAAACGC
>DAOUQK010000292.1 GCA_030625695.1 Paracoccaceae bacterium
ATGGCCACCGGCGGCAATACCGATCAGGTCAAGAACGCAAAGTTCGGTCTGGTGCTGCACGGCGGCGGACAGGTCGGCCCAGCGCAGGGTATGGATCATCTCAATTGGTGTCATAAGGGTCAGGGTGCGGGCAGGGCGCGCGCGATTCTATTCTGTTTGCGACCACATGTTTCAGGACCAGGAAAAATGCGCCGGGCGCTCTTGACCCGAATGGCACCAAACCGCACAAACGTCGAATGACAGAGCGATTTACCGGCAGTTTCACCCAACAGGAACCAATCCCCGAAGCAGGGATCGAGGCGGCAATTGCCGTGCTGCGGCACGGGCGGTTGCACCGATATAACCTGGCAGAGGGTGAAACCAGTGAAGTGGCGCTGTTGGAGCAGGAATTTGCCGCCTATACCGGCGCGAAATATTGTGTGGCGGTGGCATCGGGTGGCTATGCCATGGCAACAGCCTTGCGGGCTTTGGGCGTGGGGCCGGGTGACAAGGTTTTGTCGAACGCATTTACATTGGCGCCGGTGCCGGGGGCAATCGCCTCGCTGGGTGCGACACCGGTTTTTGTCGGCGTCACCGAGGCGCTGACCATTGATCTGGACGATCTGGAACTGAAGGCTGCTCAGGCGGATGTGCTGCTGCTAAGCCATATGCGCGGGCATATCTGTGATATGGACCGGCTGATGGCGATTTGCGACGGCGCAGGTGTGCGGGTGGTCGAGGATTGCGCCCATACGATGGGCGCACATTGGAACGGAGTTGCATCGGGGCGTCATGGGGTGATGGCGGCCTATTCCTGTCAGACCTATAAACATATGAACGCAGGCGAGGGAGGTTTGCTGATCACGGATGATGCCGATCTCGCGGCCCGCGCCGTGCTGCTTTCCGGGTCTTACATGCTTTATGAGCGTAACGGGGCGGTGCCGGAGCCTGAGGCATTTGAAGCAATCAAATACCAGACCCCCAATATTTCCGGGCGCATGGACAATCTGCGCGCCGCAATTCTGCGGCCTCAGTTGGCGGGGTTGGACCGGCAAGTGGCACGTTGGAATGAACGCTACGCTGTGCTTGAGGATGGTCTGCGCGACACGCCGGGGTTGCAGGTGATTGAGCGCCCGGAGGCTGAGCATTATGTCGGATCGTCGATCCAGTTCCTGCTGCTTGACTGGTCCGAAGGGCCGGTTCGCGAGGTTCTGAGGCGGTGCGCCCAGCGCGGCGTCGAGCTTAAGTGGTTCGGGGCCGCGGCACCAATGGGATTCACCTCAAAATACGACCAATGGCAGTATGCAGAACCGAAGGCGATGCCCGCCACAGACCGGATTCTGGGCGGCATTCTGGATATGCGTGTACCACTGACATTCAACCTTGAGGATTGTGCGTTGATATCACGGATCATCCGGTCTGAGGTCGGCGCGGTTTTCCAATCCCGATGATATGTCAGATCGACACGCGGTCCGGGGATACGCCCCTCAAAGCAGGGTGGTCGGAAGCCAGGTCACGATAGCGGGAAAACCCAGAACCAGTCCGATCATCAGCAATTGGATCAAAACCAAAGGCACCACTCCACGGTAAATTGTGGCCATGCGAATTTCCGGCGGTGCCGATCCTTTGAGGAAAAACAGCGCAAAACCGAACGGAGGCGTCAGGAACGACGTTTGCAGCACCAGCGCAATCAAGGCCCCCATCCACAGATGCGCCAATTGCGGGCTGCCGACATAGTCGGTGAAATCCAGAAATTTGAGCGCCGGGTATAAGATTGGCAGCGAAACAAGGGTGATTTCGATCCAGTCGATGAAAAAACCCAGCATGAACAGGATCAAAAGCACAACCAACAAGATGCCGAAATCCGAGATATTCATCCTGTCGAACAATCCCGACGCGATGTCATCGCCGCCATAAAACCGAAATACCAGCGAGAATATGCTTGCCCCCATGACCACAAAGAACACCATCGCGGTGATCGACATAGTCCGAAACAGCGCGCGGCGCAGCAGCGACATATCAAACCCGCGGTAGATGAAGATGAGGAACGCGGAACCAATTGCACCTACCGCAGCCGATTCCGACGGGGTGACCCATCCGGCAATGATTGACCCAAGCACCAGCACGATCAGCCCGACCGGCAGGACAAGGCTGCGCAGTATGTGCACAGGAAGGGAATACTCATAGTCTTTTCTGGCCGTCGCCACAGTCGGCCGTTTCCAGATCATATCAGTGCCGACAAAGTAGATAATAAAGATCGCGGCAAGCCCGAAGATCGGTACAATTGGTGCCAGGAACATGTTGGCGATGGTCAGGTCCAGTGCATCCGACAAAAAGAACAGCATGATCGCCGGCGGGGCGATTACCCCCAGCGTGCCCGCGGCGGCAATGACTCCGGTGGCAATCTCGGGGCGATAGCGTTGTTCCAGCATGGTCGGCAACGCCGCCAGGGTGATGGTGGCCACCGAGGCCCCGACCACACCGGCCATCGGTGCCAGCAACAGGCCGATCAGGATCACAGACACACACATATTGCCCGGAACCCGTGCCAGAATTCGTTGCAGGCACAACAGCAACCCGCGCGCGGCACCACTTATCTCAAGCGCCACACCCATGAACAAAAGCATCGGCACCGCCGGATAGATCAGGCTTTCGCCGATCGAACTATAAACCTTGTAGGGGATCAGGAACAGCGACGCGGTCGGGAATTCGTCGATCACGATACCGAACAGCGCAAACCCTATGGCAACCCCGGCAAGTATGCCGCCAACCGGGAACCCGGTGAACAGAAACACCGCCAGTACAAGGATCATCAGATGCGGTAAGTAATCGACCAGCATCACTGCCCGTCCCCTTCGGGTTGTCCGGGATGGGCAAGGCGATAGCAAGAGGCGAGAAACAGCAGCAACGCGCCAATCGGCAGGGCCGATTTGATGATCCAGCGCGCCGACAGCCCCAAAGCCGCACGAGAGCCTTCATCCTGCAGGAATGAAAGCCAGGCCATGCGTGCGCCGAACCAGAACAGCACGATCGACAGCGGTATCATCAGCAGGATCAGCAGCACCTGTTCGAGTCGCGCCTTCACATGCGGCGGCAGGCGTTCACGCAGGATATCCACCCGGACGTGCTGATCGTGAAGATAGGCATAACCGATGCTGAACATCACGCAGGCAAAGAATAAATGCCAGGTCATTTCCTGCACTGGCGTAGAACTGTAGTGCAGGAACCGCCGGGTCACGATGTCAACAATCGAAACCAGTGTCAGCCCCGGCAAAAACACCAGCGCCGCAAGGCCGCCGCCAAAGGTGACGATCTTTCTTGCACTCCTTGAAATTTCCCCCAACCTGCACCCATCCGTTGTCTTATGTTGCTCGGATTATTGAGTTCAATCCGGGCGCTTCAGGCAAACCTATAATCCCAAATTGCGCATAGCAACGGTTTATCATCTGCCCTGAGATCGACATGTCGAAGACGGGATTGACCTTCAAGCCATCTTTCTTTAATAAATGAACAAGTGTTCAGATAATTTCAGGAAGGCCGCGCAATGTTCAACGCAACCATGCAGTTTGATCTTGGTGAGGATGTGAATGCCCTGCGCGAAATGGTGCATCGCTGGGCGCAGGAGCGGATTCGGCCGATGGCGACCCAGATTGATCTGAGTAACGAATTTCCGTCCGAGCTTTGGCGCGAGATGGGTGATTTGGGCCTGTTGGGCGTAACGGTGCCCGAAGAATACGGTGGGGCCGACATGTCGTATCTGGCCCACACCATTGCAGTCGAGGAAGTGGCCCGCGCCAGTGCCTCGGTGGCGTTATCATATGGCGCGCATTCCAATCTGTGCGTCAACCAGATCAAACTGAACGGCACACCTGAGCAGAAGGCGAAATACCTGCCCGGGCTGGTATCGGGCGAACATGTGGGCGCCTTGGCGATGAGCGAGGCCGGGGCCGGATCTGACGTTGTGTCAATGAAACTGCGGGCCGAAAAGCGCAACGATCATTACCGGCTGAACGGCAACAAATATTGGATCACCAACGGCCCGGATGCCGATACTCTGGTGGTTTACGCCAAGACCGACCCGGATGCAGGCAGCCGGGGCATGACCGCATTCCTGATCGAAAAAGCGTTCAACGGGTTTTCCACCAGCCCGCATTTCGACAAGTTGGGGATGCGCGGGTCCAACACCGCCGAGCTGATTTTTGACGACGTCGAAGTGCCGTTTGAAAACGTACTGGGAGAGGAAGGTCGCGGCGTCGCCGTTCTGATGTCTGGCCTTGATTATGAACGGGTGGTTCTGGCCGGCATCGGCACCGGCATCATGGCGTCCTGTCTGGATGAAATCATGCCTTATATGGCCGAGCGCAAGCAGTTCGGCCAGCCGATTGGGTCGTTCCAGCTGATGCAGGGCAAGATGGCGGATATGTACACGGCGATGAATTCCGCGCGTGCTTATGTGTACGAGGTCGCCAAGGCCTGCGACCGGGGCGACGTCACCCGTCAGGACGCGGCGGCCTGTTGTTTATATGCCTCGGAAGAGGCAATGAAACAGGCGCATCAGGCGGTACAGGCGATGGGCGGGGCCGGGTATTTGTCGGACAACCCGGTGGGGCGGAT
>DAOUQK010000244.1 GCA_030625695.1 Paracoccaceae bacterium
GCCGGTCATCAACAGGACCGGGCAGAAAATTCTGGCGAAATCGAACACCTCGCGGGGGTTGGTGAAACACCTCAAAACATCGCGGTAGGTCGCCACCGGTATCGCTGCCATCGAGCCCAGCAACGCCGATTTTACCGCCTCATCCGCGTTTGGCCCGGCAATGATTCCCACCACATCCGGCGCGAAATCTGCTGGTGTCTGGCCCGCATCAAGCGGCTCCTCGCGCGAATGGCGAAAGCCATTACGCGTCTCCTCGCTGGCTTCGGACATGCCAGTACAGCCGCCCGCCAGCACCAACCCGGCCAGCCTTGAACCATGGCGCATGGCGAAACTGGTGGCGATCCACGCGCCATAACTTAACCCGCAAAGGATGATCTTGCAGGCATGAAACGCCTCCGCAACCGTCAGGATATCGGCACAATAGGCGTCAATTGTCGATGGTTCAGGCCCCAGTTCACTGTCGCCATAACCGCGCAGATCAAGGGCGACGCATGGGATATGCGTCCCCATTGCCGACATTTGCGCGTCCCAATTGCGGCGATGGCCGCCGATACCGTGCAGGAAAATGCACAGGGTGTCGGTGTGTGTGTCGGTCTGCTCAAGGCCCGCAGGGGCGACGTTCATGGCAAGGCGGGGTGACAAACCAATCTGCCTGAAATCAATTTTCGCCGGGGCAGAAGGCGACAACACAGGCGTGGATGGGTTGGCCTTCAACGTTGCCAAAGTCGCCAACCCTGCCTCAAATATCGCCTTGGTTCCGGCAGCAATATCATCCGCGCGCGCGGGTGTTGCGTCAATTTCGGCCTGCCATGACAAAGCTTCACCACCTTCCGGCCCGGGCGTGACCGAAAGCTGCGCGTGATAAGATTTAGCGCCATCAATCCCCTCTAACGCCGTATATTTCATGACACGGTCGCTATGGCTAAGATAGGTCAGTTGCTCCAGATAGGTCTTATCCTCGCCCCCCGCCGCAAACCTTCGTCGGGTCTGCCCGTTTGGCCCGGGCTCAGGTTTCATCCAGTCAATCGCCGGATGCCAGGGGCGGGTGAAATCGGCCACATAGGCCCAAACGGCTTCGGCCGAGGCCGTTGACACGCCCAAACACTCCACGGTTCTACGCGGCATGGGAATGACCTATGCCGGGCGCCACATCGACACCCGTGTCGAAGCATTATCAGCCGAGATATGGTCAATCTCGTCCATGTCATACAGCGTCATAACACTCAGATAATCCTCCATAATCTCGGTAGTAAAGGGCAGCATCAGCGCACCACTGCGGCTATCGCGATACATCCGTTCCAGCGGCATGGTCTTTAACATGGTCTGCCCGCCACAGGTTCGGATCGCCAAGGCGGCCAGTTCCTGAACCCCGTCCATCACCGCGATTTGCGACACATACATACGCATCACCTGTTGCTTAGTGGGGAAACCCTGTGCTTCCATCATCACCCTAAGGAAGTTGGACCGCATCAGGGTCAACTGCTGGAACATCTTGCCAACACTTACCCGCTTGGTCGGATACACCCGCCGGTCAATCGGTGGCTGGCCCGGTAAATCCCCGCGCAAATAACCGACAGTGAAATCATAGATGCCCTGTGCCAGACCCATGTTGGCTGGCGACAACATCGCCATCATGGTCGGCCAATGCGGCAAGGTTTTAACAAAAACCCCGCGTGGCATCATCAGGTCATCCTCGCTCACGAACACATCCTTGATGATCAGATCGTTGCTGGCCGTGGCCCGCATGCCCAACGGATCCCATTCGCCAACAATCGCCAAACCCTTGGCATCCGCAGGCACCGCGAAATCAAGGCAATCTTCGTGGCGCGGGGCGTGGCCTTCAAAATGCTCGGTACAAACCACCGAATAATAATCGCAATTCCCCGCCAGCGAGGCGAACTTTTTGAACCCGTTCAACAACCAGCCACCATCAACCTTCTTGGCACTGGTCTTGATCGGTTCAGACGTCCAGTTGGTGCCGCCTTCGGAAATTGGTTGTGAGAATATCGCCTTGTCTTCGACAACGCGGCGAAATTGCCGTTCGCGCATTGGTTTGAATGCGGCACGTTCATTGTCCGTCAGATTGGGCATGTCGTACATATACCGCGACCAGAGCATCGCCGAGGTGTGCATATTAAAGGTAATCGCCGTCGACGCACAGTATTTGCCAATCTCAGCACCGATAAGGGCGTATTCGCCCAGTGAAAACCCGAACCCGCCGTGCTCTTTTGGGATCACCAGCCTTAGAAAACCATGTTCGGCCAGTTCCTCATAGTTCTTGGTCGGAAAACTTGGACCCCGGTCATTTTCGGGCGCGCGTTCGGCAAACCCTTGTCCCAACTCGTTGATCAACCGCAACATCGCGATATGTTCATCGCTGAAGGTCGAAATGTCGTAATAGTCTTCAATCTTGCTCATCTAAATATCCCTATGTTCTTAAATCAGATCGCCCTGCAACCTGCCGTTAACCACAACAGCCACGCCATCCAGCGTCACGGTGCAACGGCGCATCGGCAGGTCGAAATGGCCAAGTGTATACCGCCCCGCGTATTGGTTTGATCCGGTGGACCACAGGAAATTGCCGGCCCATGCGCGCGGTTCAACCGCCTGCACATCGCCCTTGTCGTAAAGGCGCAAGGATTCCCAACGTGCTGCGGGGTTCACGCCAAACCCCACATGACTAAAGCCATAGGCGTTCGGGTCATCCCAGGCGGCCATATATTCGCGAAACAGATCAGCATCCAGATTATCGCCGATGATGTCGGTTACAAAATCGTCTTTGATTTCAAAGGTAATCCGATCGCGCAGGTAATCCTTGAACGTCAGGTTCATGTCGCCGACGTCCATCACGATCCGCCCCTGAACCGTGTTTTTTCCCGGAAACGCAAGGCATAGCCCCCCCGGCCAATGTGCCACGCCGCCCGGTTTGGTGGAAAAACCGGGCGTGCCGCCACAAGGCGCGCCCTTAAGATCAACAACCAGATCGGTGCCGGCCTCACTTGTCACCCGCATCTCGTCTGCGGCTTCAAGCATGGCGATCCCAAGCTCTACTTTTGGGGCCAGATCAGCGGTCGGTTCGGTCCGCTCCAGTATTTCGGGGTGTTCGTTGCAGATCACCAGAATGCGGGTGCCGGCGGCCTCGATCTCTTCCCACTCTTCGGCGTGGATCAGCCCTTCGACTGTCACATCAACGATGATTTCGACGTGTTTCAACGCCTCGATCACATGGCGTTTATGCTGGATAGCATTGCACGCCCCGGTGGATTTGACCGGCACAGGTGCAGTTTGCGGCGGGGTTGGCAGAACAATTGTCGAATACGCGGCCCCCAGATCATAACAGGCTAGCGACGCCAGTTGCATCAACACCGGACGCGACTGGCTTTCGGCGATGATTGCCACCTGAGTGCCATCCTTGATGCCGTTCAGGGCCAGCACCCGCCGGAACGCGGCAAGCCATTTACCTTCGACAATTTCCTGCATCATGGGGCTATTCCTTGTCGGGCGGAGGCTTATGCGATGTCAAATACTTTACTACACGGTTTAGTAAGCATTCGCGGCCTCAACCCGTCAAGGATTTCTTTTACCGGTGTCTTGGCGTCCTATTTGCCCGCAGATTCAGTGTGCCGTCCCGGGGCCGCCTTCTTTTGCAATTCAAGCAGCTTCTCGCGGGATTTTTCCACCTCGCGAAACGCTTGCATAGCACCCGTCGCATACTGTTTTGGCCAAGACTGCTCATTTCGTGCGCCATACCAGGCAGCGGCCTGATTGGTAAAGTTCGGGTTCCACATATGCGGACGTCCAAGGGCCACCAAATCGGCGCGGCGGGTGTGCAAAATGGTGTTCACCTGCGCGGCTTCAGTAATGGCCCCGACAGCCATGGTGGCAATGCCTTTGACGTTGCGAATGGCCTCAGACAGATAGACCTGGAACATGCGACCATAGACCGGGTTCTGATCTGGAACCGTCTGGCCGGCTGACACATCAATAAGATCACAGCCCGCGTCGGAAAACGCCTCGGCTATGGTCAGCAAATCAGCCTCATCCATCCCGCCATCTTGCCAGTCAGCCCCCGAAACACGCACCGACATTGGCCTGCTTTCTGGCCACACGGCGCGCATGGCGGCAAAGACTTCCAACGGATAACGCAGACGGTTTTCGATGCTGCCGCCATAGGCGTCATCGCGCTGATTGGTCAGCGGTGACAGGAACGACGCCAGCAAATACCCATGCGCGCAATGCAGTTCCAACATGTCAAAACCAGCGCGCGCCGCCCGTTCGGTCGCCTGCACAAAATCCGCCTTGATGCGGTCCATGCCGGCGCGGTCAAGTGTGCTGGGTATCTGGCTTTCACCCGGTTCCCAGGGCAGCGGCGAAGCCGAAACCAACGGCCAGTTTGCCGATTGGTCAGCAATTGGAACATCCGGCTTTTCCCAGCCAAGTTGCGTTGACCCTTTGCGCCCGGCATGGCCAAGCTGCATCGCCACTTTTGTGGCGGTGTTTTGGTGAATGAATCCGACGATGTCCGCCCAACCCGCTTCGTGTTGGTCGGTCCACAGGCCGGTGCACCCCTCGGTGATGCGCGCATCGGCCGACGGGCAGGTCATTTCGGTGAAAATCAACCCGACACCACCGGTTGCATGGCCGCCGTAATGCACCTTGTGCCAGTCGGTTACATTGCCGTCCTTGTCGGCACTGTATTGCGCCATCGGTGACATGACCACGCGGTTTTCCAGCTGCATTTCCCGCAGTTTAAATTTGGCAAACATCGGGGTTGGGCGTGATTTGGTCAAATCCTCGCCGGTATCTTTCAGATGGCGCGCATACCATTCATCATCGGCCTTTTCGACAAATTCCGCATCGCGCAGGATCAGATTATCATAGGTAATCGACTTGGCCCGGCACATCACAACCATCGCAAACTGGTACGGGTCCATATCCCAGGACCGTTGAATGTGCTCAAACCAACCCAGCGAAACATCGGCATTATGCTGGATGATCTGGCACGGCGCGCGGCGGTCATCATCATAAGCCTGAAACGCCTTTTGAACGCTGTCTTCGGCATGTTCAAGCAACGCATCCGACAATGAGATCGCGCAATCCATCGCCAATTTGGTGCCTGACCCAATGGAAAAATGCGCGCTTGCCTTGGCGTCGCCCAGAATGACGATGTTATCGACAGACCAGTTTTCGCAGAATATCCGTGGGAATATCCGCCAGTTGGACCTGTTCAGCTTCAAAGAGTGGCCTTCAAGCTCTTGCGCAAAGATCGCTTCCAGCTTTTGTCCGCTATCCTCTTCGTTAAACTCTTCAAACCCGTGCCCTTGCCAGGTGTCCTCATCCATCTCAAAGACCCAGGTGGAATGCTCGTCTTCGTATTGATAACAATGGGCCACCATGATCCCGTGTTCCGTCTCGCGGAAGAAATAGTTGAACTCATCCATCTGCCGGGTGGACCCCATCCAGCAGAACCGGTTTGTGCGCATGGTCAAAGACGGCTGGAATCCCTCTTTGTAATGCTCTCGTATGGCTGACGTGATACCATCGCTGGCGACAATGACGTCTGAATCGGCAAAACGGGTTTTGATTTCTTCGGGTTTGATATCCACGCCGAACGTCATCCTGATGCCCAGTTCGGCGCAACGATCCTGAAGGATGGTCAATAAGGTCTGGCGCGAAGTGCCACAAAACCCATTTCCCGACGCCCGCATTTCGCATCCTTTGTAATGAATCGCGACATCGTCCCAATAGGCAAACTGGTCTTGCATCCGTTCGAAAACCGGCTTGTCCCGACTTAGAAACTCATCAAGGGTCTCGTCCGAGAACACCACACCAAAGCCAAATGTATC